>JARRNW010000187.1:0-7876 GCA_037384565.1 Candidatus Thiodiazotropha sp. | reverse complement strand
ACCCGTGAGCGCAGCGAACTCATCCACTCAAAACTCAACACTTAAAACTCAAAACTTTTCAAACCATTGCTCAATGCTCACACCCACCACCCTATGGCGGAGCATAGTAGGTAATCAGGATAGCTTATGTAAGCGCCATTCAGGGCAAAGAGATCACCAGCTCGTCCTGGTGCTGTTCCAGGCGCAGGTGCTTGAGAAAACTCATGCCAAGCAGGACCTCCCGATCAGGCATATCCGGAATGATCGCTGCTTGGACATCATGCATGCTCAGGGCACCCAATTGCAGATCGCCAATCACCGTGAGCCAACTGGTCACCACGCCGCTGGCGGTTTGCGCCTGACTGCGCGGCCCCCGTTTCAGACCCGCCTGTTCCGCCAGCTCCGAAGACAGGGCGACAAAGGTCGCTCCGGTATCCACCAGGAAGGTCACGTCCACGCCATTGATCCGACCCGGCGCCAGGTAGTGTCCCGCCGGGTTACGTTTCAAGACCACCGAAGAGGTACCGCTCCCATCGAGGCTGACCCGCAGATCCCGATTGGGATTGTTTCTCTGCTCCAGCCACTGATTGAACAACAGAGTCAACAATCCCAACAGCAGCAACCAAGCCACCACAACCATCCAGCGACCAAGTTGCTGCGTTTCACTCACAAGCGTTGATCAGCGCGGGTAACCGTAACCATAACCACCCCGGGGCTGGTTGGCACGTGCCTGATTGAGAAAATATTGACGATAGTATGCGAGGGCACTGCTGCCATTGGCGGTAACGTCAAACACCTTCCAGTCATCCTTGCCACGGTAGAAGCGAAAATCAAGATTTGCCGGGTAACCACCGGCCTGGAGTATACCGACACGTACCTTGACCTCGTTCTGCCCGACCCGACGAGGTCGGTAGAAACGTACATCCTGATTCTGATAGCTGCCCAGACGCGTGGTGAGGGTACCCAGCAACATCGTCTTCAACTGCTCAGCCATCTCCTGGTGCTGCTGTTCCGTCATAACCCGATTCATGGGACCGGCCACCCAGGTGGCCATGTAGTCGAAATCGAAATAGGGAGCGATCTCGGTCTCCAGAAAGTTGCCGATAGCCTGGGTATCCGGCTTGTCGGATTGGCGCAGAAACTTGAGCAGTTTTGTCATGCCTTCGCGAAGCACCCTATCGGGTCCGGCCTGTTGTGCCGGGACCGCCGTCATCGGTGGTTGCTGCATGGGATGGCCATACATCGGTGATGCGTTGACTCCGCTTGAAATGGTCAGCCCCAGGGCTGCTACAGCCAATAATGTTTTCTTCATAGTTTCCTCCGGTGGTGTATCAGTTTGCTTGTGTGGCTCCGCCACGTTGTTATGTTTCGACGTCCATTTGTGGTTCGAGGTACTCAAGGGCCTTGGAAAAATGAATCAACAGAGACATTCATCCTGCGTATTTTTCGGTTAATTCTTTTGTTCCATGGTCCTAAGGTGAATCCCTATCACCATCAAGCTAACTCGTGGTGATCTTTTTGTAGATATCCGCAACCTTCAAAGGCAGGCGTTCGACATCATCGATGACGGTATAATTGGCCGGTCCGACCATGTGCGGCAGGTAATCCTGCCCTTTTTCATCAATCGTGATGCAGAAGGCATGGATGCCCAGCCGCCGGGCCTCGAACAACGCCTGACGGGTATCCTCGATGCCGTATTGGCTACGGTACTCGTCATGATAATCGTCTGGTTTGCCATCCGACAATGTAATCAGCAATTTGGTTCGCGCCTCGACTTCGCCAAGGCGGAAACTCAGATGCCGGATAGCCGCGCCCATGCGGGTGTAATCCCCTGCCTGGATGCCACTGATGCGCGCCTTCACGTCCCGATCGTAGGCCTGAGCAAAAGTCTTGATCGGAAAAATCTCGCAGCGCTTACGGGTCATTCCTGTAAAACCGTAGATGGCGTAACGATCACCCAGGGTCTCCAGCGCCTCGGCTAGAAGCACCAGGGACTCCCGCTCGGCTTGATTGACCCATCCCTGAGTTGAGCCGGACATATCCACCATGAACATCACCGCGATATTCCGTTCCTGACGGTGCATTCGGGTGAACAGGCGATCACTCATCTCGAGTCCCACATGCCGATCCGCCCAGGTTTCCACGAAGGCATCAATATCCACGCCATCACCGAACGCCTGACGTTTCAACAATCGATCCTCGTCCCGCATCGCCTCGAAGGTCTTGCGCAGACTGGACAGCAGTCGTTGATATTTGCGCCGGGTATGATCGACAAAATCGTCATCCCCTGTCTTGATGCTCATCTCGCGCACCACACACCAGGACTTGCGATAGTGTTTGCGGCGGTAGTCCCATTCCGGGTAGAGAAACGCACCTTCCTCATGGTAGGTACCACTCCAGACATCCTCCGCGTTGAGGGCATTTTCCTCAAGATCGCGGTAATCGTACTCCCCTGATCCGGCAGGCACCAGATAATCGTTGGGAATATCACCCAGATCAAGGATGATTGAAGTCATGATGCCCTTGATATCTTCGGGCACCGGTACCGACTTGCCATCGAGCTGCAATTCGAAATGCAATTCATCGACGACCCCATCCTGCTCCTCCCGAACCCAATTGAAACGCTCCCGGGTCTCCTCTGCGGATTCCTGATCCTGTTTCATCTCATCACTGATGAGTTTCAGGGAAACACGCAGTTTTGCTTTATCCCGCTCGATCCGCGCATTCAGTTTCGACAACAGGATGTCGGGCTTGAGTATTCCGTGGAAGATATAGGATTTCGGCAGGCGTTCACCCACCAGACCCTTTGCCAGACGCAAAGCGTCCAGAGCTCCGGCATCCAGACTCCTTACCTGTTGCTTGGCCTCTCGCCAGGCAAAACCTTCTACACCGGAAACCTCCGAACAGAGTGCCGAGCGCAAACGCAACATATCCCGATAGAGCCCGGGAAGTTCCCGCTCAAGACGCGCACTGAGACGTTCGATTTCGAGCCGGTGGAAACAACGCAGCAGCGATTCGGCATCCCGGTGATCAAGCAACTCCTCGAGCAACGGCCCCTGAATGGTACCGAACCGAGTCTGTGCCCAGTGGTAGGCAACCGCCACTTTGTAGAGCAGAAAGTTATCCCGCTTCTGCGGCAGATGCGCCATCACCGGGGGTAAATAGATCACCTCGCCATCGGTATAGAGCTGATCGCTCTGTTCCAGTTTCAGCTTTCTCCCCGAAAGGCCCTGCACAAAGGGCAGCAACACCCCAGCCTCCTCTTCGAAAAGACTGGCGGAGGCGCGTTCACGCCCCTGTTGTACAAACAGGTCCATCCGAGTAATCACCTTGAGCGCGGCATGCAGGCCTGATCGGTCATAGATATCCATGGCCTGGAGTACCCATGCCTCGATCATCGTCTCATCCATCCTTTGCAGGGCATCCGCTCCCTGCTCGGCGAACTGATAGCCCAGTTCGATGTGGGTACTGGCGATACGGCGCGTCCAGTCGATGATGAAGTTACGTTGCGCAGGGGCCAGCTGGACCAGCTTTTCCGCGATACCCCGGGTCACCCGAAAGGAGAACTCCACCTCGAAGTACTCATCAAGCTGACGTTCGATCTCCTCCAGAAGTACAGGGTTACTCATGCCTCGTTCCTGACAGGCTGATCCGAGCGGATCTATCGACGTGCAAGTTTGGAAAAGACATCAGAACAGGGAGGCGCTCAACTCGTTGACCGCCGTCAACATGTCGGGATCGTCAGTCAATGCCTGGGCGACACAGGTACGACAGGCCACCACCGGTGCCACCCCGCTGGCCATCAGCTTGGCGGCATGAACCAGCAATCGGGTCGAGGCACCTTCGTCGAGACCACTGCCCTTCAGATTACGGGTCATGTGGGCGAACTTCACCAGCTTGGCGGCCCATTCCGGATCGATCCCGGACTCCTTGACGATGATTTTCTGCTCCAACGCGGCACTCGGGTAGTCGAATTCCAGGGCCACGAAACGCTGCCGGGTACTCTGCTTCAGATCCTTCAGTACACTTTGGTAACCGGGGTTGAACGAAATGGCCAGGCAGAAGCTGTCCGGCGCCTCCAGGAGTTCGCCCACCTTCTCCATAGGCAGCACCCGCCGATCATCCGCCAGAGGATGAATCACCACCGTGGTATCCTTGCGCGCCTCCACCACCTCATCCAGATAACAGATACCACCTGCCCGGACCGCCACCGCCAGGGGACCGTCCACCCAGACCGTCTCACCCGCCTTGACCAGAAACCGGCCTACCAGATCCGAAGCGGTAAGATCATCATGGCAGGAGACAGTTGTTAACGACTGTTTCAGACGCCAGGCCATGTGTTCCATGAAACGAGTCTTACCGCAACCTGTGGGTCCCTTAAGTAACACCGGCAACTGGTTTTGGTAGGCCGCCTCGAACACCTCGATTTCATCATGAATGGGTTCGTAATACGGTTCATGCTCAAAGCGATGTGCTTCCGGCTTCATTGTGCTCGCTTTCAAGTTATCCTCTCTGCATCGGGATTCTGGATCGACTAATCAAGTTAACCAGCCTCACCCGGAGACGCAACCCCATGAATAACAGGATAACCTCTGGACGTTCCATAACTTGCAGCCAACGATGCAACAGGGTAGCTTCATAACTATCCGGAAGAGTTAGTGTGGAACACACCAACCGACGCAAGGATCACAAAATGTAACCGCCCAAACCGACCACTTAGGTGTTTAATTCCCCATCTCTCAAGCAAAGAGTGTTAATTTGTCGGCAAATATCTGGGAATTGACTTTACAATAGGGCCTGAACGATTAGGAGATCACTGTCAGCACAAGGTATCCTTAATTATACTTACTACGTCAGGACAAGAGAAATGGATGCCATGCAAGAAAATGAAATACATTTCACCAATCTTCCCCCGGTATCGGGATTAGGATAGGGCGATAGCGAGAACCATCTGCCATGGAGCTCGGTAGCGCAAGATTCCAAGACATGTACCAGGGACCGTCGACACCCGGACAACTCAGGGCCCTTATCATTGAGGGCTCAGATACCACTTTTGACCTTCTCAAGCAGACTCTGCTGCAAGAATTTCCACGCGCATCCCTGTGCCGCATTAAGAACCGGGACGAACTGCAACAGGTCCTGGAGGGCGATCGTTGGGACCTGATTCTGGCGGCTTCCGACATTCCTGGATTCGACCCCGAGGATAGCCTCAACACCCTGCATGAACATCATCTCGACATTCCCTTCATCCTGGTCTCGAATCACATCGGCGAGGAGAAGGTGGCATCCCTGCTCAAGGCGGGCGTCAATGACTATGTCAATCTCAACAACCTCGCTCGCCTGGCACCGGCGATCCACCGGGAGCTCAAAGAAGCGGAGATACGACGGGAAGCGGAACTGACCAAAGAGGCCCTGCACCGCAGTGAGCATCGTTACCGACAGCTGGTGGATCACTCCCCCACGCCCATTGTACTGATCCAGCACGACCAGATCGTCTACCTGAACGAAGCAGCAAACAAGGCCCTGGCCGCCACCAAGGAGACCCCACTTCTGCATCAACAGGCCAAACTGCTGATGGCGGAAAACGTAACCCGGTTCGGCGACGGTCTTTCCGACACACTGCATCAACAGATCTGTCAGCCCTGCCACACCCGCTTCATACGCGCAGACGGAGGCATCATCCAGGTCGAGGTTTTCGTCAGCGAGGTGGATCACGAAGGCGAGCCGGCGATACAGCTGGTGTTTACCGACATCACGCATCGCAAGGAATACGACGCCAAATTGCAGCAAGCCGTACAGATCATCGAGCACACCATGGAAGGCGTGTTAATCACCGATGCAAACGGCATCATCACCTCCGTCAACCCGGCCTTTTCGGAGATCACCGGATATGATGAGGCCGAAATCATCCTGCAGGATCCGAGCATTCTGATCTCAGACCGGCATCCAGCGGATTTTTTCGATGATCTGCGCAATCAGGTCAGGCAGACCGGTTCCTGGCGCGGGGAAGTCTGGAACCAACGCAAGAACGGTGATATCTACCCTGCCTGGATGACCATCAGCTGTGTGCGTGATGAACTGAACGAAGACCCGCACTTTGTCGCGGTATTCTCCGATATCACCAGTATCAAACAGACCCAGTCCCAGTTGGAACATCTGGCGCACCACGACTCCCTGACCAACCTGCCGAACCGACTATTGTTCGAGGACCGCCTGGCCCACGCCATTGCCCAGGCAAAGCGGCAGGATCGCCAACTGGCGGTGCTATTTCTGGATATCGACCGGTTCAAGAACATCAACGACAGCCTGGGACACGCCATGGGGGACGAACTCCTCAAGGAAGTGGCCAAGCGTCTGCAGAACATCCTGCGCGACGACGACACCGCTGCCCGCCTCGGGGGGGACGAATTCACCATCCTGGTGGAGAACCTGGAAGACCCCAGCCAGGCGGCAGTGGTCGCCTCTAAGATCCAGGAAGAGTTCAAGACCCCGTTCAAGATCGCCGGACGGGAGCTGCATGTCACCGCCAGTATCGGTATCAGCATCTACCCGGAGGACGGCAAGGACGTGGCCGACCTGACCAAGAATGCGGACGCCGCCATGTACCAGGCCAAGGAACAGGGACGCAACAACTACCGCTACTACACCTCGGAACTGACCCGCACCGCGTTTGAACGCCTACTGCTGGAAACCGAGTTGCGCAGCGCACTGAAAAACGACCAACTGCTGCCTGGGTGCTCAAAGATGCCTGCGAACAGGCCCGTTACCTGTTCAAACAGGGGCTGTTCCAGGGCCGTATGG
Source organism: Candidatus Thiodiazotropha sp. (assembly GCA_037384565.1). Classification (GTDB taxonomy): domain Bacteria; phylum Pseudomonadota; class Gammaproteobacteria; order Chromatiales; family Chromatiaceae; genus Thiodiazotropha. Next base: position 1,096 of record JARRNW010000187.1, on the reverse strand, counting down.
CGATCAACCTCTCGGTACGGCAGATTATGCAGACCGACCTGATCCTGCGTTTCGAACAGATCATCGCGGAGTCCGGCTGCCCGCCGGACATGCTCCAGCTGGAGGTCACAGAGGGAATCTTCATGGGCCAGATGAAGCATTCCGTACCGGTGCTCGACGTGTTCAAGAAACTCGGGGTCTCCATCGCCATCGACGATTTTGGCACCGGCTACTCATCCCTGTCCTATCTCAAGCAGCTGCCCATCGACAAGCTGAAGATCGACCGCTCCTTCATTCGTGACATGCCCCACGACAGCGACGCGGTGGCGATCACCCAGGCCATTGTTTCCCTTGGCAAAAATCTGGGGCTAAGGATCACCGCCGAAGGCATCGAGACCATGGCGCAGCAGTCCCTGCTGCAGAAGATGGGATGCCAGGAGGGTCAGGGCTACCTCTACAGTCCGCCGGTTCCCGCGGATGTGTTTGAGCAGATGCTGCTGGAGGGCAGCCGGACCTTTCATCACCATTTTTCCAACTATGGTCGATAATTCGATTTTGACCAGAATCTGCAGAGGCTTGGCGAGCGCATAGTGTAACCTATTGGTTTCCCACTGGAATTAAAATAGTTCAGCCGGAGCAGACATAATAAGGACATCACGATTTTTCCGAGATCTGACCGTTGACGGTGAACCCGCTTTGAACAATCGTGGCGCAACTTTCTTTCAGCCCCTATTTGCACGCTCGACAGACACTACCTCTCAAACAGTGCGTTAATCTTCTTCGCCAGTTGCGCGGCTTCAACAGGTTGACCGTCAACAATGGTCACACATTTGCGATAATCCGCGAGTTGGACACAAAGCTTCGTACTCGCAATATCAACCCTCTTTGTGACGAACGTTGCCACAGTGGAATGATCCTTCAGCAACACCTGTTTTTTAACGGCATACGTGTCCTGCAATTCGAAGAAATGAATCTCGTAAAATGAATTGACCAGTTCCATCAACAGCGCTTGCGAAATCTTTCGCTCAATCACCTTCGGTTCATCCGTCCCGTTTTCCACATAGGCGCCATTCCCATCGCCATCGATGGTAATCGCATAGCCGCCAGGAATACCTCT
>JARRNW010000186.1:0-6989 GCA_037384565.1 Candidatus Thiodiazotropha sp. | reverse complement strand
ATCCGGGTCGAGGATACCGGTCAGGGGGTGGATACCCAGGCGTTACCGAAGTTGTTCCAGCCCTATGTGCGGGGGGAGAACAGTCAAGGGGCGGGACTGGGTCTCTCCCTGGTGCATCGCCTGTGCAAGCGGCATGGCTGGAACATCACCCTGGAGAACCAGGCGTCCGGTGGCGCCGTGGCGGTGCTGAGAATGCCGGCATCGGGTCGGTTGAGGGATTGAACGCAGCATTTTGGGATAAGGCTTATCCGAACATCTACTGCCCTGTTGTGCCATCCCTGACATGCGCGAAGGGTATTCCTGACTCATACCCGTCGTTAACGTAGATTTAACCTTCGCTTTGCATTGCCTTCACGCAGACAGGTTTATCCTGTTCATTAAGCCGAACAGCCATAACTTTTCCTGGAGCCGATGATGCAGCACCCCAGTCACACCGCGTTGAATTTCGATGGCCACATTCCCCAGGGTCTGATGTTAAAAATTCTCCTGTTTGTGGGTCTGGGCGCGCTTCTCCTGGTGGAGCACAGTCTGGCGCTGACGATGATCGTAGCACTGGGATTCGCCTTCACCCTGGCCTTTCAGGAACGGATCAAAGGCCTCAATAATGAGTCCTTGGCAGAGCAACCCCGTAAATCTGTGCACTGGATCGGCGACGGGGGTTCCTTTCCGGGGCATCAGCCCCGTAACGAGACATCGGGAAAATCCCGGCCCCATGTTATCGACGGCGGCACCCTGGAGCGTCACCACCTCGCGTAAGCCAGCATATCGTCCTGTTGTATCCTTCCCTAACTTCATAGCCTGGTTGTATTTTTTATGAGTATCCTGTCATCCGACATGCCGGTTTTTTCTGACGACCCGCGCAACCGCATGGAGGCCCTGCGTCGCTTCCTGCCCTTCCTTCTTTGGTTGCCCCGAGTCAATCGCAAAACCTTCAAGTCGGATCTGGTTGCGGCCATTACCGGGGCTATCGTAGTACTGCCCCAGGGTGTAGCCTTTGCCACCATCGCCGGTATGCCGCCGGAATACGGTTTATACGCGGGGATGGTGCCGGCAATCATCGCGGCACTGTTTGGATCTTCCTGGCATCTGGTGTCGGGGCCAACTACCGCGGCTTCCATCGTACTCTTCTCGTCCCTCAGCACCCTGGCCGAACCGGGCAGTGCCGAGTATGTGCAACTGGCCCTGACCTTGACTCTGATGGTGGGCGCCATACAGCTGTTCATGGGCGTGGCGCGATTGGGTACCCTGGTAAATTTCATCTCCCACTCCGTGATCGTCGGGTTCACCGCAGGTGCGGCGGTGCTCATTGCCGCCAGTCAGTTGAAGAACTTTTTCGGCGTCGCGTTGCCCCGGGGGGTCGGGCCGGTGGAGACCCTTCATGCACTCTATCTGCACGCGGGCGACATCAACTCCTACGCAACCCTGGTAGGTGTAAGCACGCTGCTGGCCGGTATTCTGCTGAAGCGGTTTCTGCCCCGTTTTCCCTACATGATCGGGGCTCTGTTTGTCGGTAGCCTACTGTCGGTGCTGCTCGATGCGCCGGCCCATGGGATCGCCACGGTAGGCGCGCTACCCAGTCAGCTGCCGCCCCTGTCGATGCCGAGTTTTGATCTCAACACCTTTCGTGAACTGGCCCCTACCGCATTTGCCGTGACTCTGTTCGCGCTCACCGAAGCGGTCTCCATCGCCCGCTCCATCGCGATCCGCGCGGGTCAGCACATCAATGGAAACCAGGAGTTTATCGGTCAGGGACTGTCCAACATGGTCGGCGGTTTCTTCTCCGGCTATGTGGCCACCGGTTCGTTCAACCGCAGTGGACTGAATTACGAGGCGGGTGCCAAAACCCCTCTGGCCGCGATCCTCGCCGGCGTGTTCCTGATGGGCATTGTCCTGGCGGTGGCACCGTTGGCGGCCTACCTGCCCAACGCCGCCATGGCTGGGGTGTTGCTGCTGGTGGCCTATGGGCTGATTGACGGTCACCACATCCGCAAAATCCTCAAGGCCAGCCGAACCGAGGCCACGGTGATGAGCGTGACCTTTCTATCCGCCCTGTTTCTGGATCTTGAGTTCGCAATCCTGCTGGGTGTGGGACTCTCCCTGATCGCCTACCTGAACCGTACCTCCCGACCCCATCTGGCGGAGCGGGTGCCGGATCCTTCCCTGCCGAAGCGCCGCTTCAACGATGCCGTCCATTTGCCCCAGTGTCCGCAACTGCGCATGGTGCGTATCGACGGTTCCCTGTTTTTCGGCGCGGTCAGCCACGTGGCGGAAAGGCTGCGCAATATGGAGAAGAAAGATCGTAGACCCCGTCATCTGGCCATCATCGGCAGTAGTATGAATTTTATCGACGTGGCCGGTGCGGAACTGCTGGTGCAGGAGTCGCACCGGCTGCGCCGGGAAGGCCGCGAACTCTATCTGTTCCGAATCAAGCCTGGGGTACGCGGTTTTCTGAAGCGGGGAGGGTATCTGGATGAGATCGGCGCGGACCATGTCTTCGACTCCAAGGGTACCGGTCTGAAGGCCGTGGTCGGGCAAATGGATGAGTCACGCTGCGCCAGTTGTACCGCCCGGGTCTTCGCAGAGTGTCCCGCGGCCTGTGCGTCCGAGGAGACACAAGCGGCAATCCCCGTCCCTGGCTGAAGCGAGTCTCTCCGTCCGGCTGATGCCAGGTTAATAAACTGTTGGTGCTTACCCGAATGGCACTTGCTTAAGCCAAAAAACATCGTCATTCCGTCATGCGCCGGGATGACGAAATCCAAAGCATCGCACTTTAGTATGTGCCATTGTGCATACTCCATTTCAGTTGATTTTCGAAACGCGCTTAGTGGCGTACCGTACGGGCAATCGCCCAGACATCCACCTGCTTTGCTCCGGCCTGTTTGAGGGTTCGGCCGAGTTCCCTGACCGTGGCGCCGGTGGTGATCACATCATCGAGTATCGCCAGCTTCAGACCCTTTACGGGACGACGGATGAGAAACGCCTTGCGCAGGTTTTTTTGACGCGCAGTTTCTTTCAGATCCGACTGAGCCTGGGTGTTGCGCACCCGCTGTACACAATGCAGGTCCAAGGGAATGGCATAGTGCCTTGAGAGAATTCTGCCCAGTTCAACAGCCTGATTGAATCCTCGCTCCTTCAGGCGCAACGCATGCAGAGGTACGGGGATAATCCGGTCAGGCGGCGCATCAAGTATGCCGAGTCGTGCGATCAAGAGCCGGGCCAAAGGTGCGCTAAGGTGGAGTTGCTGGTGGAACTTCAGAGCGCTGATCAGACGCTTCGTCGGGGCTTCGTAGCGTAGTGCCGTGACCGATGTGTCTAAAGGCGAGGAACGCTTCAGGCAATGTCCGCAGAGCGTTCCGGAAGACGTTCCTGGCGGCAGGGGCAGGGCGCAACGGGGACAGGCATGGAGGTTGAAGGGTAACTCCCGATAACAGGCGTGGCAGAATCGGCTGTCAAAGTCTCCCGGTTCACCGCACAGCAGGCAGGTTTGAGGGAAAAGTGTGGGTATGAGTTGTTTGAGTATCCAAAAACGCACGCAACCCTCCTTGGTGTCGTGGCAGATATTGTTTGACGATTATAGCGAGATCCTAAACGGTTAGCCGCCAGGCGCGCTCCGCAGGGAATGGCGTGTCCTTTTCAAGAATGGCACAAACCGCAAAGGGTCCCTATTGCACGTTCAGGGTACGCAGATGATCGCAAAGTTTCCGGTCGGTCCCCTGAATATGCTGCACCAGCCAGCGTTGTAGATAGTCCGCGACCTCAGGCAGGATCTCACTGCCTTTTTCTTCATAGCGCTTCACATAGAGACCGACCTGGGAGACCATTCGATCATGTTGCCCCTTGTGGGCTTCGTAATCAAAATAGCTGTGCTCTTGCATGAGTTCTTCTTCGTACTTGAGATGCCCCTCGGTGTAGGCAACCATCTCTTCCAGGGCGCCCCGTTCGAAGTCGGGGCCGGTGTCACATAGCACTGCAGCGCGAACATTATTGATGAGGTTGAGCAGTTTGATGTGCTGCTCATCGATGGACTTGACGCCGACGCTGTATTCCGGTTTCCAGCTCACGAATCCTTCGCAACGAGGCTTTCGGGCAAATACCAGCAGCAGAATCGCGACCAGAACGATCAGCCATAGACCCGGTGAGAGGAGTCCTGTGTCGGTGACCAGCAGCGCTGCGCCAAGAATCAATAGGGCACTCATCAGGTGGGAGCGATACTTGTATGCCAGCCTTTGCATCATGCCTCCGTGTCGGTGATGGAAATTATAAGATTTCTTATTGTACCTCGTTCAATATCAGAGTGAACACTATGATGGCGGGGGAATGTTCTTTTCAGGTAGTAAACACCCGGATTTGGAAGGGGGCCAGTGAGAGTCGCACCGAACCTGCGTCATTCTGCTCCAGTCTCGTGCCATGCCGAGGTGGCGCGATCTCTGAAACCCCTGCCAGATCCATCCAGTGCCAGGGCAGGTTGTAATTACTGAAGGATTCGGAGCCGATGTTGCCGATCACCACGACCTGATCGGTGGTGCCCAATACCGCACCTCGGGTACGGCAAAAGGCGAATACTCTTGCGCCCTGGTTTTGGTCGAAATCGGGGTGAAAGTGCAGAAACGCCGTCTCGTTGCGACCCAGCGCAGGGTGGGTTGTGCGCAGTGTGATCAAGGCGGCGACCCGTTCCCATAAATCCCGATTGTTGGGAGAGCCGTCGAGCCTCTCCCAGTCCACCGGATCGGACATCTTCAAACGCCAGTTGCGGTGATCGAGATCGTGCACGTCGCCGAATTCGTCACCGGCCAGGATCATCGGGATTCCAACCGATGTTAACAGCAGGCAGAAGGCGCTGCGCAGCCGCTCCAAGGCCAGCCCGTGGACAAATCGCTGTCGCTCATCGGCATCCGAGTCAAGGTGATCGGCCACCCAGCGGATGTCGTCAACAGTGGCGCGGTAACCCTGTGCTTCGAGCAGGGGCGCGAGTAGATAATTCATAATGCGCTGTTCTTCATCCTTCTCCACATCATGGGAGGTCAGGTAATTGACCGCCTGGGAGAGATCGTGGAATCCAGGTCCGGATCGCCGGTTCCAGTCGTCCCAGACCTGAGCACCGTTGACCAGGCCCCGCAGGCGTTCACTGCGCGACGGCTCGCCCCATTGGGTGGCGAGATGGCCGGAAAAGGTCCTTCGAAGCTCATCGCGAAAACCGAAGTTCCACATGGAGTCAGTGACCTTGCGGCCGTTGGGATTATCCCCATTCGCTTGGGTGATCACCGGGCGTCGCCAGGAGTCCTCGGCGATGACGATGAAGGGGCGGCCGGGAAAGGCCTGCTGCTGTACTTGCCAGGCATGATCGCGGAACTGCTGGATGAACTCCCAGTGATTGATCCCCTTGAACTCATCGATCCTGAAGCCGTCGGCGTGATACTCGGTGATCAGGTAGGCGGCCATCTGTTTCTGAAAATCCCGTGCCGGGGTCCGGTCGTTGTCATCCGGCCAGTAGCGGAACAGGTTGGCGCCATAGTCCTCACCCCGATGGGCGCGCTCTGGGTCTTCGTTAGTGAGGAAGTAGCGGGGGTAGTCGAGCTGTGCAAGGGGGCAGTTGCGGGCGTGGTTCATCACCACATCGAAGATCACCCGGATACCCCGCCGGTGGCAATGCTTGACGAAGAACTTGAGCTCCACCGGCAGGCCCATGTCGATGTCGGGGGCAAAAAAGAAACGGCTTCCGTAGCCCCAGTTGAGGGTGTCCGGCGAATCTTGCACCGGCAGCAGCTCGATGGCGTTGATACCCAGGGACTTGAGCCGGTCGAGATGCGCGAACACCACTTTTTCGAAGGTGCCGAGACCCACTTGGCGCGTCTTTTCCGGGGCGCTCTCCATCCAGCGCATGGGCATCTCGTAGATCACCAGCTGGTGGTTGTTGCGCAACTCGTTGCCTGGTGTGAACTCATCCTCCCAGGTAAAGGGTTGGTGCCAGCGCCGGCCCTGGCGGATCTGAAAAATCCCGCGATAACCGCCGAAACGGGTGAGATGTATAGCATAGGGATCGGCGATGGGGGCGTTCTGTGCACCATCCTTGAGGAACTCATATTCATAGTCCCCATCCACCAGACCCAATGCGTCGAGATCGATCTCGAACCAGCCAGGTTCGCCGCCTACCGGCGCGAGGGTTTCCAGACACCAATTGGGTGGGTCATATCGGTCCCGGTGCAGGATATCGGCAAAGCGCATTTCGAGGCGACTGCCGCTGGTTGCGGGTATCCGCAGGCGGGAGTTGGATTCTGTTCCATGGAGTGGGCTGTTGTTTGGCATGTCGTCCCTTCATCCCAGGTGGCGTTGAAAAAAAGAGATTCGTAAGGTGAAAGTCTAGCTGCTTATCAGTTGAATGAAAGGCTGTTCATTGTAAGTCCGGTGGGAAGATCATGACACCGACCAGTTGGGCCAATCTGCGACGCCACTGTCGAAGGATTGTGTTCTTTGGCGGTGTTGTGACAAGTTCGAACGGCAATCAGGTTTGTAGTAAGAAGTTAGAATTGATAACCAAGATTGAAGAGAACTTTGTAGTCAGTATCTTGGTTGCTGATTTTGCGCAGATAGGGCATGACACCGATAGACCATCCCGGATTTCCCATGCCGTTCGAAAAGAAAGTGTAGGTGGGACCGAATATCACTTCGTTCGCATCCTTGTCGGTATTTCTATACACGCCGGTATAGAGTCCAAATCCGTGCTTGTCCGTCTCCATGAACAGGTTGGTCATGATGTGGCCAACTCCAACGCCGCATTCCGTTTCAATGCCGCTATTGCCTGAATGAGCTACGGCGATACATCCCAGCGATCCGTATGTGAGGTGGTTGTCGCGATGTTTGTTGTAATTGATGCCAATTCCGCTGTAGAGGTGGCCTACGCCAATGCCAATGGAAGAGCTTTCAGCCTGGATCGTTGGCATGGTTAGGCTGAAACAGATCAGAATTGAGGTGAGAATTCCGTATTTCATGGG
>JARRNW010000185.1:0-7025 GCA_037384565.1 Candidatus Thiodiazotropha sp. | reverse complement strand
ATGAAATTGGTGGTTTCCATTGTATATCACGACAGCCGACGGAGTGATGCGGATATCTGCATCCGTGGAGAATAAATTATGACTAACGAGAACGACCTTAAGGCGTTTATGAAACTCTCGCAGCGTTTTATCCATCTTGCCAACAAGATGAAAGATGAGGGTAAACCCCTGCCGATGATCAATGCGGCGCTGATGTCCGCCTCCGCGACCTACGGCACCTTCATCTTTGCGGGCAATGCGGGCTATCTGAAACCGACTGGTGTCGACAAGCTTGTCGAAACCTTCCGGCTTCAGGTGGAGAATCTTCAGAGGATCAAACAGCAGGCCGCCGAAGCGGGGGTGTCTGCCACTAACGGAGAGTAGGACCATCGCTTGGCTATGCAAGCGGGAGTCATTCAGTGACGGAACTCTCCACCCATGAAATTGGTCATCTCTATCGTTTACTATGACAGTGTCCTGGATGTGCTGCGGGACACCCTGCGTAGTATTGTCAGGTCATTGGATCATGCGCGATCGGAGCGGCAGGACCTGGAAGCCATGGTCGTGGTGGTCGATAACGGCGGCATTCTCAACAAGGTCAAGCGTCTGGTCAGGCAGGTCGTAGGTGATGATCGCTATCGATGGATGGTCTTGGGCACCGGTGGAAATATCGGTTACGGTGCGGCGCATAATCTGGTGATCCTCAACGAGGTCAGTGACTATCACCTGATTATCAATCCGGATGTCGAGGTGGTGGAGGATGCTTTCGACAAGGCGATCGACTATATGGAAAAGCACCCGGATGTCGGTATGCTGTCACCCTATTCAGAGGATCCGGATGGGTACAAGCAGTATCTGTGTAAGCGCTACCCCGCGGTACTGGATCTGTTTCTGCGTGGGTTCGCGCCCCGTTTTGTGAAACGCTATTTCGCCGGGCGTCTGCAGGAATATGAAATGCGTTGCGAGATGAGCACCCAGGCTTTGAGTAACGAAATGATGGCGAGTGGGTGTTTCATGTTTGTCCGCCACAGTGTGTTGGACGAGGTAAGGGGGTTTTCCCCGGAGTTCTTTGTTTATTTCGAGGATTTTGACCTTTCCATCCGTATCGCTCGACATGCCACCATCGCCTATGTACCGGAAGTGCGCATCGTGCATGGTGGGGGTAACGCGTCGAAGAAGGGATTACGCCATATCATCATGTTCGCCAAATCCGCATTTGTCTTCTACCACCTGCACGGTTGGCGGTGGGCCTGAATGCGTCGTGAAGCTCTGAATTCAAGCGTGCCCGAAGTGGATCTCGAATCCGCGCCCTGTCCTATGGGTTGTGATTACGACGATGAACCGGTGTTACAAGGGCATGATCGGATCAACGGATTGCCCGGCGAATACCGGGTCGTCCGGTGCCGGAGATGTGGCCTGTTGAGGACTGATCCACGGCCTACCGCGCAGACCATGGGTTTCTACTATCCCGATGACTATCCGCCCTACCTGACGACCCAGGTCGATCCGGCCTCGAAACGTTCCGGGTAAAAGGCCTGGTTGCGTGAACTGCTGGATACACGGGCTCAGGCGATCCCCCAGCTCGAGCCGGGACGGATGCTGGAGATCGGTTGCGCCTCGGGTTCCTATCTGCATCAGATGTCGAGTCAGGGCTGGGATGTCACGGGGATTGAGTTCTCGCCCCAGGCCGCGGAGATGGCGAGAAACAACGGCTACACCGTCCACACAGGGGCGCTTGAGTCGGTGGATCTGAATCAGGCTGATTTCGATCTTGTGGTCGGCTGGATGGTCCTGGAACATCTGCATGATCCTGTTGCCAGCCTGCATAAGCTGTATGAGTGGGCAAAGCCGGGGGCCTGGCTGGCCCTGTCGGTGCCGAATATCGATTCCCTGGAGTTTCGTCTGTTCAAACAGCGCTGGCATGCGCTACAGCTCCCCAGCCATCTCTACCATTACACTCCAAAAACCATCGCGCCGATGCTGGAAAAAACAGGTTGGCGTGTGCAGTCGATTCTTCACCAGCGGGTGCTGAGCAGCCTGTTCCTCAGTCTGGGGCATTTGTTGGATGAGAAGGGTTATCTCAGGTTACGCCGTTGGGTCGAGGGTGAGCCCGGGGACATGATTCGTCTGTATCATCTTTTCTATCCTGCAGCGTTTCTGGTGGCCGCCACCGGCCAGTCCGGTCGTATGACCATTTGGGCGCGAAAGGTGGTAGGTCGGGTTAGCGCAGCGTAACCCGATCTACTCACTCAAATAAGATCGCTCTCGACGGGGGCTTAAGCTGAAAGGTGAAAATAATTGCGAGCGGTAGGTCGGGATATTCAGGTTAAGATAGCGGCATGATTCAGCAGACCCGGCAGAAAGATCTCACCCACGGCCCTCGTCTGGCCAAGAACGTGGCCTGGAGCCTGATGAGCGTTGGTGTGCCGTTGCTGATCGCGCTGGTGACCATTCCGATCCTGATCGATGCGATCGGTACCGAGCGATTCGGGCTGTTGGCCATCAGCTGGATGTTTGTCGGCTATTTCAGCCTGTTCGATTTCGGCCTTGGTCGGGCACTGACCGTACGGGTGGCCATGTTCCTGGGTGAGGGGCGGGAGGTTGAGATCCCAGCTTTGATCTGGACCGCCCTCAGCCTGATGCTGGTGTTGGGTGGGTTGGGGTTTGCTGTGGTTCTGCTGCTCTCACCCTGGCTGGTGGGTGAGGTGTTGAATGTTCCAGCGGCATTGCTGGCTGAGTCGCTCAAGGCCTTTTACCTGCTCTCTCTGTCGATTCCCCTGGTGATTGTCACGGTGGGTCTGCAGGGGGTGATTGCCGCCTATCAGCGGTTCGACCTGCTGACCGCGGTCCGCATCCCGATGGGTATGCTCACCTTTCTCGGGCCGGTGGCGGTGCTGCCGTTTTCCAACAGTCTCTACCCGATTGTGGGGGTGTTGGTGGGCGGGCGATTGCTTGCGACCCTGGCGCACCTGTGGCTGATGTTTCGGGTCGTCCCGGAGGCCCGGTGGCACTATGGGATCGACCGGGATCAGATCCGGCCCCTGCTGGGTTTTGGCGGGTGGATGACCGTCAGTAACATGGTGGTGCCTTTGATGGTTTCCATGGACCGCTTTGTGATCGGTGCGGTGCTTACGGTCACCGCGGTAGCCTATTACACCACCCCGTATGAGATCGTTTCCCGCCTGTTGATCATCCCCAGTGCATTTGTCGCGGTGCTGTTGCCGGCTCAGTCCACCACCCTGGCAAGGGGAGGGGTTGAGGACCGTTTGCATTCGGCGCGGCTCTTCGTCAAGGGGCTCGACTATATCGCTATAGCGCTGTTTCCGCTGGTATTGATCATGGTCGCTTTCGCCTATGACGGTCTGAATCTGTGGGTCGGTGCGGAGTTCGCGGATCACGGCTTTCGGGTGATGCAGTGGTTGGGCGTGGGGGTCTTCTTTTACGGCCTCTCCCTGGTACCGTTCTCTTTGGTGCAGTCGGCGGGGTATCCGGACTGGTCGGCAAAGCTGCATCTGCTGGAGTTGCCCCTCTACCTCTCGGCCCTGTGGTGGGCGTTGCATACACATGGGATTCTGGGGGCGGCGGTGGTCTGGACTGTGCGAACCTTTGTCGATGCGCTGGCATTGTATTTCATGGTGTGGGTGTTGATTCCGGAGTGTCGGGTATCTGTGGGACGCTTTGCCTGGGCCATTGGCGGAGCGGTGGGTCTGTTCCTGTTGACGGCCCAGCTCGATGGGTTGCTGCTCAAGTTGGTCTATTGCGGGGTGGTGCTGTGCGGTTTCACCTGGCTGGCCTGGCATTTCGTTCTGCAGCAGCAGGAGCGTGATTGGGTGTTGCGCGGGTTGCGTTTGGGGAGAGGCGTTTGAAGGTTCTGTTGTTGTGCCGCTATTCCAGGCTCGGAGCGAGCAGCCGCCTGCGTTCCTATCAGTATCTGCCTTTACTGGCTGAAGCGGGTATCGAGGTGACGGTCTCATCGTTGTTCGACGAGGCCTACCTGCAGCGATTCTATGCTTCGGGAGCCAAGCGGGCGGGGGATCTGGCGCGCGCCTATCTGACTCGGCTGAAACAACTCTTTACGGTGAAACGCTATGATCTGGTGTGGCTGGAGTATGAGTTGTTCCCCTGGCTGCCGGCAGGGTTCGAATGTGCCATGCGCTATCTGGGCGTGCCCTATCTGGTCGACTACGATGATGCGATCTTTCATCGTTACGATCAGGCATCATCCGTTTGGTTGCGCCGACTGTTGGGGCGCAAGATCGATCGGGTCATGGCCTGCGCTTCACGGGTGATTGTCGGGAATGACTATCTGGCGGAGCGGGCCGAACAGGCGGGCGCCCGGGCGGTGCAGGTGTTGCCTACGGTGGTGAACCTCTCCCGCTATCCGTTGAAACAGCACCATGACCTTAGGGATATCACCATCGGCTGGATCGGCTCACCTACCACGGTGGGTTATCTGGAGCGGATCCGAGAACCCCTGACCCGCCTGGCGGGTGAATATTCGCTGCGGCTCTTAATCATTGGCGCCGACCCGCTGACCCTGCCGGGGGTGACGGTCGAGGCGTTGCCCTGGTCCGAGGAGCGGGAGGCGGAGATGATCCGCCAGTGCGATGTGGGGGTCATGCCTCTGAACGATGATCCCTGGGAGCGGGGTAAGTGTGGTTACAAGCTGATTCAGTATCTGGCCAGCGGCTTGCCGGTGGTGGCTTCCCCGGTCGGGGTGAACCGGGAGATCGTGGAGCCCGGGGTGAACGGCTATCTGGCGGATTCGGACGCCGCCTGGGAAGCGGCGTTCACGCGCCTGATCGAAGATCCCCAATTGCGCCGGGCGCTGGGTCTCAAGGGGCGCGAAAAAGTGCAATGCCAGTATGCCCTGGATGTCATGGCGCCGCGTTTGATCGAGGCACTGGAGCAGGCCGCGGGCGTCGAACGGGTGAGGTCGTGATAGCCCGTTGCGTGAATCCAGGGTGGGGGGTGTAACCCATGTGCGGAATCACCGGTGTGATGAATGCCAGACAGTCCGGGGAGGACCTCAGGAGCTGTGCGCTGCGCATGGCCGATACCCTGGCGCATCGCGGGCCGGACGACGCCGGTGTGTGGGTCGAGCCCGAGGCGGGTTTGGCGCTTGCGCACCGCCGCTTATCGATTCTCGATCTGTCCCCGCAAGGGCATCAGCCCATGGCCTCGGCCTGTGGCCGCTATCAGATCGTTTTCAATGGAGAGATCTATAACCATGCCGAACTGCGCCTGGCCCTGGAGCAGGCCGGTGTGCGCGGTTGGCGGGGACACTCCGATACCGAGGTAATGCTGGCGGCCATCGTCGCTTGGGGTTTGTCCGATGCACTGCGGCGGTTTGTCGGAATGTTCGCTTTTGCGCTCTGGGACCGAACCCGTCGCACGCTCTCTCTGGCACGGGACCGGATTGGCGAGAAGCCGCTCTACTACGGCTTCAACGGTGGCGTGTTTCTGTTTGCCTCGGAGTTGAAGGCGTTGCGCGCCTACCCCGGATTCACGGCGCAGATCGATCGGGATGCCCTGGCCCTGATGCAGCGTCTGGCCTATATACCGGCGCCGCATACGATCTACCGGGGTATCCGGAAATTGCTCCCCGGAAGCTTTTTGACCCTCCCGCTGGATTGCCGTTCGTTGCCGGAGCCGGTGCGTTACTGGTCGGCCACCGAGGTGGCAGAACAGGGGCAGCGCAACCCTTTTCAAGGTTCGGAGGCGGAGGCGCTGGCGGAAGTGGAGCGACTGTTGGGCGACGCGATTGCCCGCCAAATGGTCGCTGATGTACCCCTTGGGGCCTTTCTTTCCGGGGGGGTCGACTCCTCGGCAATCCTGGCGCTGATGCAAGCCCGCTCGATGCGTCCGGTGCAGAGTTTTACCGTGGGGTTCTGGGAGCCTGCCTTCAACGAGGCGCAACACGCCAAGGAGGTTGCCGCGCATTTGGGGACGCAGCACCACGAAATCTATGTTACCCCCCAGGAGGCGTTGGATGTGGTCCCCCGGTTGCCCGGAATCTATGACGAGCCCTATGGTGACTCCTCGCAGATACCCACCTTTCTGGTTTCCCAGTTGGCCCGTCAACATGTCACCGTGAGTCTCTCGGGGGATGGGGGCGATGAGCTGTTCGGCGGGTATAACCGCTATTTCTGGGCGAAAAACCTATGGCGCCGGATGGGGTGGCTTCCGGAGTCGCTGAGACGTCTGTTGGCGATGGCCATAACGACACCCAGCCCGACAGCCTGGGATCGGCTGTTCCGAGGCGTTTCTCCTGTGTTGCCGGCGGCGCTGCGCTATCAGAATCCGGGAGACAAGATGCACAAACTGGCGCAAATCCTGGCTGCGCGAAATCCCCAAGGGATCTACTGGGGACTGGTCTCATTGTGGCAGGATCCCGAGCGACTGGTGCTTGGTGGTCATGAGCCGATCAGTGCCTTCAACGATGATGCACAGCAGGCCGATCTGGGGGAGTTTGAGCATTGGATGATGCATAAGGATATACTCACCTACCTGCCGGATGACATTCTGGTCAAGGTCGACAGGGCCGCCATGGCCGTGAGTCTGGAAACTCGTCTGCCCCTGCTGGATCATGCCTTGGTGGCGTTCGTCTGGTCACTGCCCTTGGGGATGAAGATCCGGGGCTCTGAGCGCAAGTGGCTACTGCGCAAACTGCTCTATCGCTATGTGCCCTCGGAGTTGATTGAGCGACCGAAAATGGGGTTTGGCATCCCATTGGCCGAGTGGCTCAGAGGTCCGCTGAGGGCGTGGTGCGAGGCGCTTCTGGAGCCAGGCCGAATGCGCAACGAGGGTTACTTTGATCATGAACGGGTTCAGCGGTACTGGCAGGAACATCTTTCCGGAAACCGCAATTGGGCGTACCACCTGTGGAATGTTATCGCCTTCCAAGCCTGGCTGGAGGCAACCCATGGGTCGTAGGCAAAGCTGTCAATGAAAACCGGGTGAGTAACTTTATGGATCAGGAGAAGTTGATCCTGTTTGTTGTCAACGATGCGGGTTTTTTTCTCTCCCATCGTCTGCCGTTGGCC
>JARRNW010000184.1:0-12360 GCA_037384565.1 Candidatus Thiodiazotropha sp. | reverse complement strand
AGTCTACCCCGTCACAGAATCTGGGCCGGGGTCGACTGGAAGACCCTCGAGGATACTTTGGGCGGTCCGTCGAGGCCCCGTGAATGGCGACTTAGGCGACCATCTCCACCATTTCAAAATCCGCCTTGCCGACGCCACATTCCGGACACTCCCAGTCACTGGGAATATCGTCCCAGCGTGTGCCCGGGGCGATACCCTCTTCGGGCAATCCCTCCGCTTCGTCGTAAATGAAGCCGCACACAATACACTGAAACTTCTTCATGGCTGCCCTCATGCAATACCTGAGTGAATAGCTTGGTATTTTGTCAGGATAGACGGATATCCCCCCTGCTGCCACCCCAGAAAATTTGGGGAATCAAGTTCGGGTATTTCGTGTGCATGATGTCCCGGTTCTCAATCGTACTCTGAGGCGCGTCGCGCATCCCCGCGTACCTTGTCCGCGGGATAACGGGATTCGTTGATTGCAACCTTGCGTTCCACCGCATCGATGAGGTCGATGTCCAGGCGTTCGGCGCAGCGGATCAGATAGATAAGTATGTCCGCCATCTCGAGGGCGACTTCGTCCCGCTTTTCCTCTGGTAGATCCATGCTCTGCTCCGGGGTCAGCCATTGGAAATGCTCCACCAGTTCGGCGCATTCGGCAATCATTGCCATGGCGAGATTCTTAGGGGTATGGAACTGTTCCCAGTCCCGGGCCTGGGCGAAGGCCTTGAGGCGTTGATTGAGGTTTTTCAGGCTGTCTTGAGTCATATCGATTGTTCCAGGAGGCGCTGTTGAGTGCGATGAATGCACAGTATCACCGCAACCGATTGATATCTAGGAAGCGCTTAGTTACCTGGCTTACAGTTATTCCGTAGGCATGCGCAACGCCAACGATATCTGTGAACTCACTGCGAGAAATCGCCGAAGGTGGCGGCGATCTGAGAGGTAGGATTCCGTAAAGGTCGTTTTTAACCTTAAGACATCAGCTCGATGGCATTGCCATCCGGGTCGCGACAGAAAAGGGCTGGGCGACCCGATCGGCTGAGTGTGAAGCTATGTCCCGCAGAGGCAAGCCGGGCCTTGGTCTCGTCCAAGTCGCCAACCCGGAAGGCGGTGTGCCGGTCTCGTCCGCCGTGTTCCGGTCGTCCTGTCACCGGGTCGGGATTGGGCAGTTCGAGCAGATGGATCTGTTGATCGCCCACATTCAGCCAGGCACCGGGAAATCCCAGGTCGGGGCGATGCGGATCCACCTCAAGACCGAGGATGTCTCGGTAAAACGTCAGTGACCGCTGGGTATCCGCAACGATCAGACTCACATGATGTAAACGTATCATGGGGTGCCGATTCGGCTCCGGGCGCGTGCGATGGCCGCGCGGACCTGTTCCGGGGCAGTGCCGCCGATGTGGTTGCGCGCGGCCACCGAACCCTCGAGGGTCAGCACCTCGAACACGTCTGAATTGATCTGATCCGAAAAAACCTGCAGCTCCTCCAAGGTCATCTCGGAAAGATCCCGGTTTTCCGCCACCCCGAAGGCCACCGCCTTGCCGACGATCTCGTGGGCGTCGCGGAACGGAATCCCCTTGCGCACCAGATAGTCCGCCAGATCGGTGGCGGTGGCGAAGCCCTGCATGGCGGCTCGGCGCATCGCCTCCTTGCGGCAGCTGATAGCGGGAATCATCGCGGCGAAGATCTTCAGTGATCCCTTGAGGTTGTCGACGGTGTCGAACAGGGGCTCTTTGTCCTCCTGGTTATCCTTGTTGTAGGCCAGGGGTTGGCCCTTCATCAGGGTCAGCAGACCGATCAGATGGCCGTAGATGCGCCCGGTCTTGCCACGGATCAGTTCGGGCACGTCTGGATTCTTCTTCTGCGGCATGATCGAGGAACCGGTGCAGAAGCTGTCGGAGAGTTCGACAAAGCCGAACTGGGCGGAGGACCAGATGATCAGCTCTTCGGAGAAACGCGACAGGTGCATCATCAGGATGCTGGCCGCGGCGCAGAATTCGATGGCGAAATCCCGGTCTGAGACCGCGTCGAGGGAGTTTTCCGCCGGGGCGCTGAAACCCAGTAGTTCGGCGCTAAAGTGGCGGTCGATGGGGTAGGTGGTGCCGGCCAGGGCGGCCGCTCCCAGGGGCATCACGTTAGCCCGGCGCTGTCCGTCCTCCAGGCGGGTACGGTCCCGCTCGAGCATTTCGAACCAGGCCATCAGATGGTGGCCGAAGGTGATCGGCTGGGCGGTCTGCAGATGAGTGAATCCGGGCAGGATGGTGTCGGCTTCCTGCTCCGCCTTGTCCATCAGGGCAACCTGCAGCTTGCGGATCGCCCCGATCAACTCGTCCACCTCGTCACGTAACCAGAGGCGGATATCGGTAGCCACCTGATCGTTGCGAGAGCGACCGGTGTGCAACTTTTTGCCCGCATAGCCGATAGCCTCGGTAAGCGCGGATTCAACGTTCATGTGAACGTCTTCCAGGGCTACCGACCAGTTGAACTCGCCGTTGTCGATGCGGCCGCGGATCTGTTCCAGTCCACGGATGATGTCATCCCGTTCCTGATCACTCAGGATACCTTGCCGGGCCAACATGCGGGCGTGGGCGATGGACCCCTGGATATCGTAGCGGTACAGTCGCCGGTCGAAATCCACCGAGGCGGTGAAGGCCTCGACGAAGGCGTCGGTCGGTTCGTTGAAGCGGCCCGACCAGGGTTTTGCGGCCACGTGACTGTCGCTCATGAAGGGATGTCCTGATGTTTGAGGTGTGAAAATCGCGCCGATTATAGCGCATGTTTTGTGTTCAGAGTCCTGAGTGAAACCTGGGGCCGGAATGCCCTTATTGCTTACCCGGCAATTGCCGTCTTTATGTATAGTTCGTAAAAACAGGAGCTTAACCGGCCTATGTCCAAAACACCACCCGCGGAAGAGAAGGGAGACGGCTCCCCCGAACGGGTCCGTATGCTGTTTTTACCGGATTTCTGCAACATCCGGCCGGTGTTTGCCGTGGTGGTCATCGGCGAACTGCTCGCCATCATTCTCACCCTGGCGTCGGTGGAGCGAATCTCCGAATTCTGGAGGCTGTTCAGTCCCTTGTCGATGCTGGTGCAGTGGGTGGGGCTGGGCAGTGCCGGAGTACTGTGCGCCCTGAAAAAGCCTCTGGCACGAATCGGTAACTGGGGTGCGGGGGCGAGCGCCTTCCTGATCATGATCGGGATGACGCTGCTGGTATGTCTGCTGGTGGCCTGGCTGGATGAGGTCCTTGACCTGGCATTCTTTTCCGTGGAGAACCGTGAGGGGCTACTGATGCGGGCTCTGGGGATCAGCGCCATCGTCGGTGTGTTGGTGCTCCACTACCTCTATCTCCAGCACCTGTGGCGGCGTCAGGAGGAGGCGGAGAACAGCGCTCGGTTGCAAGCCCTCTACTCCCGCATCCGGCCCCATTTTCTGTTCAACAGCATGAATACCATTGCCAGCCTGACCCGTACCGACCCGAAACTCGCCGAGGAGGTGGTGGAGGATCTGGCGGACCTGTTCCGGGTCTCCCTGGCGGATGCCGGGCGGCCCTCGACCCTGGGGCGTGAACTGGAACTGGCCCATCAGTATCTGAGCATTGAACACTACCGTTTAGGAGAGCGTCTGGATGTGGTTTGGGATCTCCACGAACTGCCGGAACAGGCGATGATCCCGCCTTTGATCCTGCAGCCGTTACTGGAGAACGCGGTCTATCATGGCATCGAGCCCGCAGCCGGGGGCGGGCGCATTACCATTGCGGGTCACTACCGACGCAAACGGGTCAATCTGAGTATTCGCAACACCCTGCCCGCGGAGCATGAGTCGAGCCACCGCAAGGGCAATCAACTGGCCATGGAGAACATCCGTGCCCGCCTGGCGGGGGTTTTCGACCTGGAGGCGAGTCTCACTGAATCGATCGTCGAAGGGGAGCACCAGGTCCGGCTGGTGATTCCTCATCCCTGGTGGTGATGGGTGAGCGGGTTCCCGTTTCGGGGAACTCCCGGTGACGGGGATGGCTGAGTTATTGGACAATGATGAGGATGGGCCGGTTGGCTGAGAGGAGGCAGAGGTCTTGAAGATACTGGTGGTGGATGACGAAGCGCTGGCGAGACAACGATTGGTCTCACTGATCGAGGAGCTGGGCGAGCCCTACCGGGTGGTGGGTGAGGCGTCCCAGGGTGCCGAGGCGTTGCAACGTTTTGAGGAACTCGATCCCGATCTGGTGCTGATGGACATTCGCATGCCGGGTATGGACGGGCTCGAGGCCGCCCGGGGTCTGACCCGGACCGAACATCCGCCGGCGGTGATCTTCACCACCGCTTACGAGGAGCATGCCCTGGAAGCCTTCGAATCAGCCGCCCAGGATTATCTGCTTAAACCGGTGCGCCGGGAACGTCTGCTGGAGGCGCTGATCCGGGCGCAGCGGCTCAACCGCACCCAGGTCACTAAGGTTCAGGAACCCCCCGAGGTGCCGCAGATCTGCGCCAGTTTTCGCGGTGGTCTGACCACCCTGCCGTTGGATCAAGTCCTCTATCTGAGGGCCGATTCCAAGTACGTGGTGGCGCGGCATCGGGATGGCGAACTGCTGCTGGAGGAGAGCCTCAAGGCACTGCAGGAGCGCTATGCCGACTGGCTGCTGAGGATTCACCGCAATGCATTGGTGGTGCGCTGTCACCTGCGGGGGCTCGACCGGGATCCGGACGGGGTCTGCCGGGTGGTGCTCGATGGGTGCGAGGATCGGCTCGAAGTGAGCCGGCGTCACCTGCCGGAAGTGCGGCGCATTCTTCGGGGTAACAAGTCTGGTGGATGAGCCGGTACTTTGCAGCCGATTTCGAGAGACTCTGTTACTGATCCTGCTCTGGCTGGCTGGCTCAATGGGACTGGCCAGGGCCGCGTCGGTAGCCGAGCTCGATGCGGTGGCGCCACCCTTGATCGCACAAACCTGTTTTGCCTGCCACGGGCCCGGGGGGCAAAGCGTGGCGCCGGCGATCCCCTCGCTGGCCGGTCTTCCCAGGCGTTATCTGGTGGATGTGATGCAAGCCTATCGCTACGGTGGCCGTTACAGCACCCTGATGGGGCGCCTGATGTCGGCCTACGACGACGCCGAGATCGAGCGTCTGGCGGACTACTTCAGCCGTCAGCCCGATTCCATGGGCCACCAGGAGGTTGACTGGAAGCGGCTGGACTGGGGGCGGCAGCTGCATCGCCGTTACTGCCGCGAGTGTCATGGCGACCCGCTCCAGGCTCCGAAACCTGGGGTTCCGCCCCTGCATGGGCGCTGGATGGACTATCTGCGCTGGACCCTGCGGGACTATCTGGTGGGGATCAATCTGGGAGATGACGAGATGAGCGGAGCGTTAGCGAGACTGGTCCGCACCCAGGGCAGAGAGGGTCTGGAGGCATTGTTGCACTATTATGGGCGGGGAAAGCCCTGAAAATTGCGTGATACCCCGGACAGGCTTTAGCATTAAGCGTTTAACCTGTCGCACAAACCCCGAGGTTTCCTGTCCATGTCTCAAGTCATCCGTATCGCCACCCGAAAATCCCCCCTCGCCATGTGGCAGGCGGAGCATGTCGCCGCAGCCCTGAAGGGGGCTCATCCGGGGTTGCAGGTGGAGATCCACGGCATGAGCACCCAGGGAGATAAGATTCTCGACACCCCGCTGGCCAAAATCGGGGGCAAGGGGTTGTTCATTAAAGAGCTGGAACAGGGCATCCTGGAGGGTCAGGCAGACATCGCGGTTCACTCCATGAAGGATGTTCCGGTGGACCTGCCCGAGGGTTTGCACCTGGCGGTGATCATGTCCCGGGAGGACCCCCGGGATGCTTTCGTGTCTAACCAGTACAGCAACTTCGATGCCTTGCCGGAAGGGGCCTGTGTCGGCACCTCCAGCCTGCGTCGCCAGTCGCAGCTGGCTGAGCGGCGTCCCGACCTGGTGATCAAGTCCCTTCGCGGTAACGTGAACACCCGCCTGGCCAAGCTTGACGCCGGTGATTACGACGCCATCATCCTGGCCTCCGCCGGTTTGATCCGACTCGGATTCGAATCCCGGATTACCGCCTTTATCGGTCCCGAGCAGAGTCTGCCCGCGATTGGCCAGGGCGCGGTAGGGATCGAATGCCGGATCGATGATGAGGCGGTCAATCGGCTGATCGCACCCTTGCATGATGATGACACCGCGTTTTGCGTGAGGGCCGAACGGGCCATGAACGCCCGCCTCAACGGGGGCTGTCAGGTGCCCATCGCCGGTTATGCGATGCTCGAGTCCGGTAATCTCTGGTTGCGCGGTCTGGTGGGAGAGCCGGACGGTTCGCGCATCATCCGGGGTGAAGTGGAGGGTGCGCCGGGGGAGGCGGAAAGCATGGGGGTGGGGCTTGCCGAGCGGTTGCTGGAATGGGGCGCCGATGGCATTCTCGAAGCGCTTTACGAGGCCCGCTGAGAGCGGGATTGGATCGGGTTGATGGACTGGCAGGGCGCTGAGTGGGCGATGCCGATATATGAGCTCTCGATGCTGGGAAGATCCTTCTTTCTCCTGATCGCTTTGATCACGATGCTTGTGTTTGGCGTCACCCAGTTGTTCATCAGGCCCCGATATGTGGTGGCCCCGGATAAGGACCCTGGGGCACATGATGCCGGGCTGTGACCTGCAAGGCAGAGGGGTTCTGCTGACCCGTGCGGCTCACCAGGTCGAGGGATTGGTCCGACTGATCGAGACGCATCGGGGGCGGGCTGTGGTCTGGCCGGCCTTGGAAATTCGCGAAACCGATGATTCGGCCTCCGCACGAACCCTGCTTGAGCAGCCTTGGGATCTGATGATCTTCATCAGTCGTGACCTTTGCCGTACGCCAGCGCGCTGCGGCACTTTGGCGTACCGGATCGGTTGCCGCGGTGGGTGCCTCCACCGCAAAGGCGCTGGAACGGATGGGGCGTCCCGCGGATTGGCTGCCGGTTCGGGGCTATGACAGCGAAGGCCTGTTATCATTGCCTCAGCTGGCGCACCCCGAGGGACAACGCATTCTGATCGTGCGCGGTGAAGGGGGGCGGGCGCTGCTGGGAGATACCCTGATCGACCGGGGTGCCCGGGTCAGCTATGCCGAAGTTTACCGGCGGGTGCGGCCGGATACCCCTGTGGGACCGCTTTTGAGCCGCTGGGGTGAAGATATTCAACTGGTCACAGTGACCAGTCTCGAAGTGTTGCACAACCTGGTTGCTATGCTTGGAGAGCCGGGTTGGGTATTGTTGTCAGGCACCCCGCTGGTGGTGATCAGTGAGCGCATGCAAGCGGCCGCGCGGACATTGGGGTTTACCCGGGTGATTCTGGCGAAGGGCGCGGATGAGCAGTCGATACTGCAGGCGATATGCCAATGGGCGCAGGGGCAGTCATGAGACCGATTCGATGCGGATCGAGTGTCGCTCACGGCGGCGGACTGTCGGTGCCATACCAAAATATGTGACGCTATGAGAAATCGATGAACAAGCAACAGCAAACGGAACAGGACGTCTACGAATCGGATGACGAGAGACTGGATGCGATCGAAGGCGAGGTGGAGGTATTAGAGTCCTCATCACCCCGGCGCAGTAACGGGCTTCTGCCCCTGGTGTTGGCTTCACTGGCCCTGCTGATCGTGTTTGGTGCTCTGTTCCTGGGTTATCGCTACTGGGTGGATCTCAAGGCGAACCTATCCAACCTTGACCAATCCCTCTCCCAGGCCATTCAGCAACAGACCCAACTGGCGCAGAAGCTGCAGCAGGCACGGGAGAATTTCGACCGCCAGAAGCAGGAGATCGCGACCCAGCGTGACGAATTGAAA
Organism: Candidatus Thiodiazotropha sp.; assembly: GCA_037384565.1. Lineage (GTDB taxonomy): Bacteria > Pseudomonadota > Gammaproteobacteria > Chromatiales > Chromatiaceae > Thiodiazotropha. The sequence continues at coordinate 4,565 of JARRNW010000184.1, read as the reverse complement.
CAGCAGGCGGAACGCATCCGGGAAGAGAAAGAGGCCTCAAAGCAACAGAGTACTCAGTTGTATCGCTCCATGAGCGATTTGCAAACCCGTCTGGGCGCCAGTGAAGGTCAATGGCGGGTGGCCGAGGCGGAGTATCTGATCCGTGTCGCCAACCACCGGCTCAATCTGATGGGAGATCCGGTCACCGCCCGGGAGGCTCTGAAGTCCGCCGATGAGCGCCTGAGCGCCACCGCCGATCCGGCATGGAACGGAGTCCGCGAGGTATTGGCTCGTGAAATGACCCAGCTCAAGGCCGTTCCCAACGTCGATACGGCGGGGATCAGCGCCGAGCTGACGGCCCTGTCCGAACAGGTCGACCAACTGCCACTGCTGGAGGACGGAGTGGTGCGCTTAGCCAGTGCCGAGGAAGAACCGGTCGAGTCATCAGAAACCGGTGAAGCCGATTCACAGAACGATCTGATGCGGATCCTCGACGACTTCTGGCAGGGATTTAAATCAATGATGGTGGTGCGTCATCATGACCACCCGGTTACCGCCATGCTGCCCCCTGAACAGCGCTATTTCCTGCTGCAGAATCTCAAGCTGAAGCTCGAAACCGCCAAGGCGGCACTCATGGGACGCAATCCGCAACTCTACCAGGACAATCTGGATGCCGCACGACAATGGGTGAACGACTACTTCCAGCCCACTGATCCCCGGGTTCAGGGTTACATCACCCAGCTGCAGGCGTTGGCCGGGCGGGACGTGGCCCCCGCGTTCCCGGACATCTCCGGGTCGCTGCGCGCCCTACAAGCCAGGCGTCAGTCATTGAGTATGGAGGCACCCCAGTGAGAACCCTGATTGCCGCGTTTTTCGCCCTGCTCGCCGCCGTGCTGGTCACCCTATGGGTCAAGCACGACAACGGCTATGTACTGATCGGTTATGGGCAGTGGACCGTGGAGGGGAGTCTTGCCCTGTTTGTCCTGAGCGGATTAGCGCTGTTCCTGCTGATGTATGTCACGATCCGGATGCTATCGCGTATCTGGACCAGCCCGGAGCAGCTTAAGTCCTGGCGTCAGAAACGCCGTGGGTTGCGCGCCCGTCAGGCCCTCACCCGGGGGCTTGTGGAGATGGCGGAAGGCCGCTGGAAGGTGGCTGAGCGCCATCTCACACGCTATGCCGGCCAGTCCGAGACCCCGCTGCTCAACTACCTTGCGGCGGCCCGCGCGGCGCAGCTCCAAGGCGAGCATGAGCGACGTGACGACTACCTGCACCTGGCCCACGAAAGCATGCCTTCGGCGGATGTGGCGGTGGGTCTGACTCAGGCCGAACTGCAACTTGCCCATCAGCAGTATGAGCAGGCCCTGGCCTCATTGATGCATGTTCGCAGCCTCTCTCCCCGGCATGATTATGTAATGAAGCTCCTGAAAAAGCTCTATGAGGATCTGGGTGAGTGGCAGAAACTCGAGGAGATGCTACCGGACCTTAAACGCCGTAAGGTGTTCCCTGAGACGGAACTGCAAAGCCTGGAGGCCCGGGTGTATCGTGAGCGTCTGAAGCAGGAGTCCACGCAACTAGAGCGGCTGGTCGGCTATTGGCAAGGCATGCCCCGAAACGTACGCCAGTACCAGGGCATCCTGCTCGACTACGCCCGTTACCTGATCGCTCTGGACGCCGGATCCCGAGTCGAGCCGCTGATTGTCAGTGCGCTGCAGCGGGAATGGAACTCCGAGCTGGTAGCGGTCTACGGCCGCATCGTGCTGGCCGATCCCTCCCATCAACTGGCTACCGCGGAGGCCTGGCTGGCGAATCATCCCGAGGATCCGGTATTGCTGCTCACCCTGGCGCGCCTGTCATTACTCAACAAGCTTTGGGGTAAGGCCCGCAGTTATCTCGAAGCGAGTATCGCCATCGGTCCCACCCCGGAATCCTACCAACAGTTGGGACTGCTCCTGGAGCGGCTGGGTGAGCGCGACAAGGCCCTGGAGTGTTTTCGGGCCGGCCTGGGACTGGAGCATGAGGAACCGCAGAAATCCCTGCCTCCGATCCAGAATCGGGCATCTCTGGTACAGAGTCGGGAGCCCTTGCTGCCCCCCTCCCTGGCTGAGAACATCTAACCCAAGAAGTTTTGTAACCGCATCAGATTCAGGGGTTCGTGGATCAAGATGGCTGAAAAGAAAATCGAAAAACAACAGCTCTGCATCGGCCTGTACGTCAATCTGGACCTGCCCTGGATGGATCATCCCTTCCTCACCAGCAGTTTCAAGATTCGCTCCGAAAAGCAGCTCCAAACACTGCGGAGCATGCGTCTGCCCAACCTGAGCTATGATCCGCAGAAGAGCGATACCCAGCCCATCCCCCTGGATACCGCCAAGCCGATCGAGGAGCCCCAGGGGTTGCCGGCAGACGATCCCCTCTGGGAGGAGAAGCGCAAGCGTATCCAGGTGCTGAAGGCGCGTCGTAGCAAACTCAACCAGTCGGCGGGCAGATATGAGAAGTCTGTCGAATCGACCCGCAAGCTGATGAATCTACTGTTCTCCGCGCCGGAACAGGCGGTACACATGGCGGACGAGGTGGTCGGTGACATGGTCAACAATCTGACCCAGGATACCGATGTCACCATGCAACTGGTCAACCTCAAGAGCAAGAGTGAAAGCAGCTACTACCATTCATTGAATGTCACCGCGCTTTCCCTGGTGCTGGGGCGCAAACTGGGTCTGAGTGACGAACAACTGCATGTACTGGGTCTCGGCGCCCTGTTCCACGACCTCGGTCAAAACCCCTGACCCCTCCCGAGATGAAGGTCTACCAGCGGCATGCCCAACTGGGTGTCGAGATGGCGCGCAAGATCGGGGTACTGCCCGAGGAGGCGGTGGCGATCATCGGTCAGCATCATGAGCGACTCGATGGCAGCGGTTATCCCAAAGGTCTGAAACAGGAGGTGGGCCAGCTCACACGCATCGTGGCCATCGTCGATCATTACGATGAGCTCTGCAATCACACCAATCCTGAGTTGTCGATGTCGCCCTACGAAGCGGTATCCCGCATGTACGGTAAGGAGTTGCCCCAATTTGACAAGGCTATACTCACCACCTTCATCGCCAATCTCGGAGTCTATCCGCCGGGGACTGTGGTACGCCTTTCGGATCGACGTATCGCTTGCGTGGTTACCATCAATGCCAAGGATCTTTTGCGGCCCAACGTGCTGGTCTACGAGCCGGAGATACCAAAAGAGGAGGCGTTGATCCTCGATCTGGCCGAGGAGGAGCTCAGTATCGCGGAAAGCTGCCGTCGCGCGGAACTTACCCCCGCCGTGTTGAACTACCTCAACCTGTCTGAGTACGTGACCTACTTCTTTGATCACGTCTCTGACCTCGAGACCAGGCAGTCCTGACGTCCCGGATGGGTTTCTGTCAGCCTTTCGGCTTGACGCAACAGACCCTCCGATACTCCTTAAAGCAACAACTTAAGCCGGTTGAAATGGTTTTTGCTTGAGTTGTCCATTTCAAAAGAAAAGCGCGAGAGAAAGAGGTGTCTACGCGGGTACAAAAAGCGTGTGCGGCCGATGTGCAAATAGCCTCGAAGTGATTGAGCCCTCTTCAACAAATCCCTGAAATTTTGCGGCATAAACAAAATAGTGAAAATTAATCAGAAATCAGGATAATGCCAATAAGGAAAAACGCTGGTAATAATGGAGTGCCATATGTCAGTTCGTTCAACTGTCAGACAAAAAGTCAGGCAAAACACACAGATCCTCGATATTCTCTCGACCGCCGATCTCATCAAGGCTTGGGAAAACACAACGGGTAAAGAGATTGCTCAAGTGGTTGGCGAAGCCGCCCGTTTTGGCGCCAACTATGTCTCTGCCGTGCTAGATGCCAATGTTGCGACGAAACTGATCGATGACATGGGATGGAAGGGCAGAGCCGTGCTGAAAACGGTCGAAGGCAAACAGTATATCGTTTTTAAGGGGAGGCCTGGAGCCAGGTCGATCTTTACCGGAACACGGTATCTGGCAACGACTCCAAAGGTTGTTGATATGGCTGTTGGTAAGTTGGGTGCTAACAAGGCTATCGTTTCAGGGGCGCGATTGACGATATTTCTAGTCGTTCCACTCAACATCTTAAACTATCTGCTCAGTGACAGGCAGACCATGAGCGACTTGCTTGGTACCACGGCAACCGACTTGGCGAAGGTGGGTATAGCTTCTGCGGTTGCCTCCATTGCGGCAACTGCTACCACCGCCGCAACAACGATTGTGGTCGGTCCTATAATTGTCGCGATAGCCGTCGGTTTAGTTACTGCATATGCCCTTGATGCGCTGGATAGTAAATTTGGCATTACCGACGCTTTGGTCAAAGCGATCGACAAGGCCTATGACAGCACCTTCGGTGAATTCGGTCGGCAACTCAATCAGGTGGAACGCCATTTAAACTGGCAAATTGAAAATGGGTTACCCGTTGGGCAAGGTATTTTCTACTAAAGGATGAACAAAGCCACCGCCCACTTCGTTCTGGGCATCCTTGATGTCTCCGCGCTTTATGCCTGCTACTACGTGTTCGATACATGGGAGCAGATAGGAGAGC
>JARRNW010000183.1:0-7033 GCA_037384565.1 Candidatus Thiodiazotropha sp. | reverse complement strand
GCTTCGAGACCTTCGTGGTAAAAAGCAGTCTCCTCCACTAGCGGGATGTGTGAGCGAGAGCGAAAAACCGCTTCACCACATCCAGATCCCGGGTCTTGGTCATGGGCGGAAGGCTGCGCACAAAGATCTTGCCGTAAGGTTTGCTGATCAGACGCGGGTCGCAAATCACCAGTAATCCCCGGTCGGTCTCGTCCCGGATCAGCCTGCCCGCGCCCTGCTTCAGGGCAATCGCGGCCTGGGGCACCTGATAGGCCATGAAGGGATTGCCTCCCCGTTTGCGCAGTGCCTCGATGCGTGCCTGCAGTACCGGATCACCGGGTGAGGCGAAGGGTAACTTATCGATGATCACGCAGGAGAGCGCCTCGCCACGAACATCGATCCCTTCCCAGAAACTGGATGTCCCCAGCAACACCGCGTTGCCCATTTCGCGAAACCGCTCAACCAGTTCAGTGCGCGGCGCCGTGCCCTGTACCAGCATGGGATAGTCAATCTTGTCCGCCAGATAGTCAGCGGCTTCCTGCAGCGCACGATGGCTGGTATAGAGCAGAAAGGCTCGCCCGTTGCTTGCCTCCAGGATCGGTATGGAGAGATCGGATACCGCTCGGTTGAATCTGTCCTCGTTCGGCTCCGGGAGCCCGTGTGGCAGATACCAGACCGCCTGACGGGGATAGTCAAACGGGCTTTCCCAACAGTGGGTCTCCGCGTCTTCCAGCCCAAGTTGTCCGGCAAAGTGCTCGAAGCTGTCGCCCACCGCCAGGGTCGCCGAGGTAAAGATCCAGGCGGCGGGATGCTCCTGCATGACACCGCGAAAGATGGCTGAGATATCCAGCGGGGTACGGTTGAGGCGAAAACTGATCCGCTGGGTTTCGAACCAGCGGATGGAGGTCTTGTCCTCCTCATCCCTGAGCGCCTTCAGACGCAACAGCTGCTGGTTACAGCGCTCGTGGCAGCTGTCGAGTCCCTTGCCCCGCCCTTCGATAGCCTGCAGCACCTCCGCGAGTGCCTCCAGGGCCTGTTCCAGGGCATCGAGCTGATGGGTCACCGCCGGGTTTCCCGCCACCTCGGACCAGGCACCACGACGCATCTCCAGACCGAAAGCCAGGCGCAGATCCCGATTGACCTGCTGCAGACGCTCCGCCCGCTCCTGTAACTGAGGTGCATCCGGCGCCTCACGGTGAAATTCGGTCACACAGTCGCCGCCCAGTTCATGCAGCTGCCGGCCACTGAGCGTAACCCCGAAAAACCCACCCGCCACATCGGGCAGTTGATGCGCCTCATCCAGGATGAAGCAGTCGGCGCTGGGCAGGAGTTCACCGAAACCTTCCTCCTTGAGACTCAGATCGGCGCACAACAGATGGTGGTTGATCACCACCAGGTCCGCCTCCTGGGCCCGCTTACGCGCCTCCACCAGGTGGCATTTGCTGTGCACGGGACACTCCTGCCCCAGGCAGTTGTCCGTGGTAGAGGTCACCACCGGCCAGATCGAGGCATCCTCCGGGATATCCGGCATCTCGCCGATATCGCCACTGCGGGTAGTAGTCGACCACTTGCGAATATCCTGCAGCTGGCTCAACTGCTCCCGGGTCAGACGCACCTCCTCCACCAGAGTATTCTCCAGACGGTCGAGGCACAGGTAGTTGGCGCGTCCCTTGAGCAGCGCACTGGAGACCGGACTGGAAAGACATTCGCGAACCCGGGGCAGATCCCGGTGATAGAGCTGGTCCTGGAGGTTTTTGGTTCCGGTGGAGATGATGACCTTGGCGCCGGACATCAGGGCAGGCACCAGGTAGGCAAAGGTCTTTCCGGTTCCCGTACCAGCCTCGCAGATCAGCGCACCACCCCGGGTCATGACATCCGCGACCGTCTCCGCCATGGCCTGTTGCTGAACACGATGGGAAAAACCCTCGATGCGTTTCGCCAACCAGCCCTGCGGGCCGAAAATCTCCGAGAAGTCGGTCATGAGTTCGCCTGGGAATCAGTTGGACTGGTTATCCCAAATCTCCTCTTCCAGCCCGCTTTCCCGGGTCCACACCCGTTGACCGATGATCTTGAAACGGGCCACCGACATGGCACCCCGCTTGGCCCGATTACTGCTGCTCTGGTCGAGATAATCGACCAGATCGTCCCGTTCGGCCTCGTAGATCTCACAGGGTTGGTAGTCCTCATCCATGATCACCAGCACCACACTGTCCCACACCTTGTCCAGTTTCAGCTGACCGATACGTTGGCCGGATTTGGTTTCGTCGAAGATGGTACGGGACTTGATCTGAATGCGCTTGTTGCCCCGATTGGAATCGATGGCGTCATAGCCCCCTTCTCCCCCGGCATTCGGCTCCAGCTGCAGTAGTTTGAGTGCATCGAATTCGGCAATTTCATTGCTGATACCCGGTAGGGGTTTACCCATGGTCCGCCGGTACTCGGCGGCCAATACCCGGGCCTGGGCGATCAATTTATCGGCTGCATATACTGTCAAGCCGTGGCTCCTGACACGTAAGGAATTGTATTCTGCCCGGATTGTAGCCTATCTGCTGACCAGGCACCCAACACAATCGCGGGTATGATACCCCACACCGGCTTGCGCAACAGAGACTTCGCAAGCCCATCATGTATGTGTTCATTCACGAGTTGGTGTGCATCAGTGGTTAATCAGTCCCTGGAACCACTGCACACCCTCATCCAGAAATGACCGGGAACGGGCACAGGGTGCCATATCCAGATGCAAGCCGGACTTGATCACCGGGTATTCCAGTGCATCCCGGCACCCCTCGCCCAACAGACCGGTGCGCGGGTCGATGGATACGGTTTCGATACCATAGGGTGGCCGATCATCAAGCGAATAGAGACCGATACGGTTCATCAGCTCGGCCCAAACCTGCATAGCGCCCGCGGAGCCGGTCAGCCCGGTTGATTGGTTGTCGTCCCGTCCAACCCAGGCTACCGCCACCCTGCGTCGATCGAAGCCGGCGAACCAGGAATCACGCAGCTGATCCGTGGTGCCGGTTTTGCCGGCCACTTCGATCTCTTTCGGTATCAGCCGTTGCAGCCCCTTCCCGGTACCGCTGTGAGTCACCTCGTTAAGCGCATGGCGTAACAGATAGACCGCTCTTGAATCCGTACGGGACTCGATCTCCAGGGGATATCGGGACAGGGGTTTGCCCTGGTCGTCGGTGACATCGCGAATCGACTTCAGGGTGGCGCTGAATCCCCCGTTAGCGAGGGTCTGATACATCTGGGTCATCTCCAGTGGAGAGAGTGAAACAGCCCCCAGCAGCAGGGAGGGGTAAGGCGGCAAGGGACGATGCACCCCGAGCTGGTAGAGACTTTCGAGCACGGACTCGAGGCCGACCTCCATACCCAGGTGCACGGTCGCCAGATTCAGGGATTCAGCCAGCGCCTGCTGCAGATTGACGGGATCATGGGACTGGTGATCGTAGTTGTTCGGCGCCCAGATCTCCCCATTGCTGCCCTTCACCCGAATCGGAGTGTCCGCCACCCGGGAAAACAGCTGATAACGCCCCGGTCGTGACAAGGCACTGAGATAGACGGCGGGTTTGATCAGGGAACCGACTGGACGGATCGCGTCGATCGCTCGGTTGAATCCTGCAAAACGGGGATTGCGATCACCCACCAGCGCCAGAATCTCGCCGGTCTCTACGTCCGCCAGGGTTAAAGCCCCCTGCAGGGTTCCCTGGGCAATACCACGTGCCTTCTCCAGACCTGCCAGACGTTGCGGCAGGACCTGTTCCGCCTGCTCCTGAAGCCAGGGGTCGAGGGTGGAGAAGATCCTCAGTCCTCCGGCATTCAGGTCCTTTTCTCGATAGTCCCTGCGCAACTGACGCCGAATCAGGTCCATGAACGCAGGGCTGCCGGAGCTTTGCAGACTGCCCACTTCGATACCGAGTGGGGCTGCCTGGGCCTTGACGGCCTCCGCATCACTGACGACACCCTGCGCCACCATCAGCCGTAGCACCAGAGCACGTCGTTCCCGTGCCCGCTGTGGGTGTTTGCGGGGATCATAGGCGGACGGACCTCGCACCAGGGTCACGAGCATGGCAAGTCTGGGCAGATCCAACTCCTGCAGGGGACGATTGAAATAGAAGCGACTCGCCAAGGCAAAGCCGTGAATCGCCCGTCCCCCCTGTTGTCCCAGGTAGACTTCATTGGCGTAGGCTTCAAGGATCTCATCCTTTGAGTAGCGCAGATCGAGGATCAGGGCCATCAGTACTTCATTAAATTTACGCCACAAGGTCCGTTCGGAGGTCAGGAAAAAGTTCTTTACCAACTGCTGGGTCAGGGTGCTGCCTCCCTGCACCACCCGGTTGGCGCGCAGGTTTGCCCACAGGGCTCGCCCGATGGCCAGGGGGTCGATCCCGAAGTGGCTGTAAAAATCCCGATCTTCCACAGCAATCAAGGCGGCCACCAGACGCTCGGGCAGGTCACCGCGTTGCAGCAGGATACGGTCTTCACCCTGGGCGGATCTGAGACTCCCTATGAGCCTGGGTTCGATCCGGTAGTGGCCGATCGGCGTTCCCTTGGCCGCACGCTTCAGGGAGTGGACACCCTGTTCATCCAGAATCACTTCAAGGTAGTCACTGGGCCGATCGAGATCCGCAAAGCGGAAGGGTCGGGTGCGCAACAGAAACCGGTTCCGATAACTGGAATATTCGCCAGGATGATCCGGGTGCTTGACCCGGTGATAACCCAGGCCTTCGAGGCTGGCTTTCAGATGCCCAGGCGTCACCGGTGCACCGGGAAAAAGGTCGAGGGAACGCCCATACACCTTGGCAGGCACGGCCCAGCGCTGCCCCGCGAAACGGGTCTGCACGATCCGATCCAGGTACAGAGTGTACAGAAATGTGGCCAGGATGAGGGTCAGAACCCCCATAAAAAACCAGCGACGCCAGTTGATCCGACGCTGGCCCCGACGTGTTTTCGACGCTTTTTTCTTCACCCGACGCTGCATAGTTCGCTTGTTGTTGATTCCAGATTTGGGTTGCCGGCCAACGGCCTTTTCGATGGGCGCTAGCTTACAAAAAAACCTTTCCCTGCGCTTGAGAATCGACCGGATGCGTAATCAGGGACCCCATCTCAGAATCCGGCTTGCCCCTGGGTCAACAGGCTCCGGTGGGTGTTTCAAACCTTTGGTGCCTGAAATATCACCCCCGAAAATCAAGTCAAACGGAGTACGGCCGATATCTTCGATAATAAGACCAGTCCTGGACAGAACCCTCATCCGGTTTGCCAGCTCGACCCGGTTCAATGTACAGACCACCTTGATCCGTTATTCCACAGGAGTGCCGAAACACGATCAGGGTTTGGCATCGACAATTGTTTGCGCAACGGGAGCCATTTATGGTGCGGCGATACATACTCAGATTCCTGCCTGTTTTCTTTCTCATGATCCTGGCGCTTTTCTCTCAATCGTTGACCGCTGGGCCGGTGAACAGCGAAGAGGCATCCCAGTTGCGGCAGATGCTTGAGCGCCGGATTGCGGAGATCACGAAAAATAAACGTCAGTACCAGGCGATGGTCCGGGAAGGCAAGCATCGCACTGTGCTATGCGACACCTGCCACGGCCCGAAGGGCCTGGCCATCGAACCCCTGACCCCTAACCTCGCCGGCCAGAATCCAGCCTACATCGTCGATCAGTTCCAACGCTTTGGCGATGGCCGCCGAAACGACTACCTGATGAGTAACCTGGCTAAAACCTTCAGCCTGGACGACAAGATCAAAATCGCACTCTACTACTCCAGCATGACCATGATGCCTTCCGGGGGCGGTGACCCGGCGCTCCTCGAGGAAGGCGAACAGATCTACAAAAGCACCTGTGTCTCCTGCCATGGTGTCGATGGACGCGGCCAAGAGGGCTACGCCCGTCTGGCCGGACAACGCTATGACTATGTCATCAAGATGCTCAAGGAGTTCCGCGACCGTACCGGCCGCCGCACCAATGTGTGGATGACAAGTGTTGCAATCCGGCTCAACGATCAGGACATGCGTGCGGTCGCAACCTACCTGTCCAACTTGAAGTAAATACAGGTTATCCTTCAATCCATCGACCTGTTGCGCGCATCCAGGCAGCCATGAGCGCAATCCTGGACCTTCAGTGATACCGGAAACTGCTTTAGGCGCAGACGGATATAGGTATAGAGATCTGCAATCCATTCCGGCTGACTGGGGGTGGCCGCTGATTTCACCCGAAAATCGAAAGGCGCGATCAGAACCGCCGCCTGTTGCATGCCGATATCGCTAATCAGATAGAACAACTCTTCGATGTAGTGATCACCGATCGCCAGGCACCCCTTGGACCAGGCGCTGCCATGGATGTAGATGTTGGAACCGGGCGCCGAGCGACCCTCCCGACCGGCCTGTACCCAATCGTAGGCATTGGGGTAGTTGAGCTTCATCGAGAGGTGGAAGTTACTGTTGGGATTGAGCCCCACGATGCGATAGAAGCCCTCTGGCACCTGTCGGTCGCCTTCACGCAGTTTCGGCCCCGCACCACCACTGGCGGCAAATATCGCGTAATCGTGAACAAACCGCCAGTTCCCGTCCTGATAGGCCCAGAGTTCCAGCCGGCGACTCTCTTTCAGAGCGATCAGCTGTATCCGTTCCGGGGGGTAGTCCAGCTCCGCGGAAACAAAGCGCGCCTTGATCCGTTCGGCCACGTCAGGACCGAGCCTGTGGAGGGTCTGCTCCCTGATGTCAGGGATCCCCGCGTGGGTCAGGCCGACCCATCCGGCGAACAGCAACCCCAATATCCACTTCATACAAGTCTCCTTTGCAACACCCGGTCGAGCCAGTTGCCGTACAGCCTGACACTGATCCTATGCAGTTGCTCGATTTGCTGCTCCAGGTCGGCGAGGATCTGTTTACTGGAGTGCCGGCAACCTGATGGATGCTGCAGGTCACTGCCATATCGTTCGATCCAGTTCTTCACCATCACTTCGGTCATTTCCAGATGAAACTGCAGCCCCAGGTGATCCCCCAGGGCGAATGCCTGGTGGTGATAACAGTCGCTTTCGATCAGGGA
>JARRNW010000182.1:0-7039 GCA_037384565.1 Candidatus Thiodiazotropha sp. | reverse complement strand
CCGATGATCAGGTCGCTGATCCCGAATCCATGGGCGATCTCAACCGCGCCCCAGACCAGAATGCGGGAGCTCAGGATCAGAAGCACAAGCCCCACAACCAGCCAGAACACGGCAGGCCCCAGGGACATGCTGCGAACATCCAGTTCCTGAGCCATCTCATTCCCCAAGGTATCCTTCTTCTTGCGCAATCCCAGCCAGATGGTCCAAGTCATCAGACCCATGAATACAGCGAGCAGTACGACGGCATCGCTCCGGCTGATAAATCCATCCTGCAGTTGCCAGGCCGCCAGTGCGGTTACTCCCGTGAGGATAGGCAGTTCCTTGCGCAACACCTGGGAATGTACCGCAATGGGGCTGATCAGCGCTGTCACCCCCAGGATCAGGGCGATGTTAGTGATGTTTGAGCCATAGGCATTGCCCAGAGCAACTCCCGGATTGCCTTGTGACGCGGCCAGCGCCGACACCACCATCTCTGGCGCCGAGGTTCCGAAGCCAACCACTACCATCCCGATCAATAGCGGTGGCATCCCGAAATGGCGAGCGGCGGAGGCCGATCCTTCGACAAAACGATCGGCGCTCCAAACCAGCAGTGCCAGACCGCAGATAATGGCAACAAATGCGGGGATCATGAGTTCAGATCGTCCTGTTCATCGAGATTGGCCTTGCAAGCAAAGAAGCAGCAATCTATTCGCAGTGCCGTGGGTATCCTCTGCGATAGTCTCCACCATTTCAATGGCTGATCTGGTGAAATCACCCAATCATCTGGTTCAGAACAACCAATCATCAAGATTACAGCTCGGCTTACTTCCCCATTTTGTTGTTAACCATCGGGTGTCCGGGGCTGGCACAGTTCGTGTTTGATAACCATCTAACCACAGTAATCCGTTAACCACAGGTGGTCTATGTCATACCCAATGATTGACAAGGTCACGCGATGCACCTTTCCTCGGGCTTGGCTGCTGAGCGGGGTGTTAATGCCCTTGGCCAACACCGTCCAGGCCGGCGACTGGCTGGACCTGCAGCATCAGGGGCCGATCTCCGCCCGGGAAGACCAGCTGTTGATGCTGACCCTGGGGCTGATGTTGATCGTAGTGGTACCGGTGCTGGCGATGACCTTTGGTTTTGCCTGGCGATACCGCGCCAACAATCCCCGCGCGACCTACGAGCCGGAGTGGAACTCAAACCGTGTGGACCTGCTGGTGTGGGCTGTGCCCAGCTTGATCGTGGCCCTATTGGCGGTACTGACTTGGACCTATACTCATCGTCTCAATCCCTACAGCCCAATCGAATCGCCGCTGAAACCCCTCAAGGTCCAGGTTGTCGCACTCGACTGGAAGTGGTTGTTCATCTATCCCGAACTGGGGATTGCCAGCGTGAACGAGCTGGCGTTGCCGACCCATCGACCGATCCGTTTCGATCTCACCTCCGATACCGTGATGAACTCGTTTTTCATCCCACAGCTCGGAGGCCAGATCTACGCCATGGCGGGTATGCGCACTGAACTGCATCTGATCGCCGACAAGCCCGGTACCTATTTCGGCGAAAATACCCAATACAGCGGACGGGGTTTTCCGTTTCAGCACTTCAGGGTCGAGGCGCTTCCCGAGCAGTCGTTCGACACCTGGGTAGAAAAGGTCAAGCAGCACGGCGCTGAGTTGAACTGGACGGCCTATCAAAGGCTCCACAAACCCAGTGTGCGTGTACCCCCCAGCTTTTATACGCTCGCCGAAAGCGCGTTGTTCAAGCGTATCCTGTCCCAGTACACCGCCATGCACCCCGCCCCAGGATCCACGCCAAGGAGCCATCCCGATGTTCGGTAAGCTTTCACTGCAGGCTATTCCCTATAACAATCCGATCGTGATGGGGGCGGTCGCCTTGATGGTGATCTGTGCCCTGACCATCTTTTGGATCATCACCCGACAACACAAATGGGGCTATTTGTGGCGCCACTGGCTGACCAGTGTCGATCACAAAAAGATCGGCATCATGTACATCATATTGGCGCTGGTGATGCTGCTGCGGGGTTTCTCCGACGCCATCATGATGCGCATTCAGCAAGCCATGGCCGTGGGCGCCGACCCGGGCTATCTGCCTCCCGACCATTTCGATCAGATCTTCAGCGCCCATGGCACCATCATGATCTTTTTCATGGCCATGCCGTTTCTCACCGGACTGATCAATATCGTCGTGCCGCTCCAGATCGGCACCCGGGATGTGGCCTTTCCCTTCCTCAACTCGGTCAGTCTGTGGTTGACCGCATCCGGCGCCATGCTGGTGATGCTGTCGTTGGCCATTGGTCAGTTCTCCACCGCCGGCTGGACCGCCTACCCGCCCTATGCTGAACTCAGCTACAACCCATCAGTGGGCGTGGACTACTGGATCTGGGCGGTGCAGATCAGCGGTATCGGCAGCACTCTGACCGGGATCAACTTTCTTGTCACCATTATCAAGAACCGCGCCCCGGGCATGACCTTGATGCGCATGCCCTTGTTCACCTGGACTGCCCTGTGCGTGAGTATTCTTATGATACTCGCCTTTCCCGGTCTCACCGTGGCCAGCGGCCTGTTGGCGTTGGATCGCTATCTGGATATGCACTTCTTTACCAACGGGGAGGGCGGCAACATGATGAACTACGCCAACCTGTTCTGGATCTGGGGGCATCCGGAGGTCTACATTCTGATCCTGCCCGCCTTCGGTATCTTCTCCGAGGTGGTCGCAACCTTTTCCAGCAAGCGGTTGTTCGGCTACCACTCGCTGGTGTGGGCCACCATGGCGATTGCACTGCTCTCGTTCACGGTCTGGCTGCATCACTTCTTCACCATGGGTGCCGGCGCCAATGTGAACGCGGCCTTCGGAATCGCCACCATGTTGATTGCCATACCCACCGGGGTCAAACTCTTCGACTGGCTGCTGACCCTGTTTCGCGGCCGCATCCGTTTCACCACCCCGATGTTATTCACCCTCGGCTTCATTCCTTCGTTCGCCATCGGTGGTGCCGCCGGTGTGCTGTTGGCGGTGCCGCCGGTCGACTTCATGATGCACAACAGCGAATTTCTGGTGGCCCATTTCCACAACATGCTGATCCCTGGCGCTCTGTTCGGTTTCCTCGCCGGGTACATGTACTGGTTTCCCAAGACCTTCGGTTTTCGTCTCGACGAACGCTGGGGGAGACGCGCCTTTTGGAGCTGGCTGATCGGTTTTCAGTTGGCCTTCCTCCCGCTCTATGCACTGGGCCTGATGGGTATGCCGAGACGTATGGAACACTATGGCAATCCGGACTGGCAGCCCTGGCTCATTGTGGCTGCGATCGGCGCGGCCGTAATCCTGTTCGGCATTGTCTGTCTGATCGTCCAGCTGATCGTCAGTATCCGCCGGCGTGAAGCACTGGCCGATACCAGCGGTGATCCCTGGGACGGCCGCACCCTGGAGTGGGCCACCCGCTCACCCCCGGCGGCCTATAACTTCGCCGTTATACCTGAGGTGACATCGATCGATGCTTTCTGGGCGATGAAGCGAGAGGGGCACACGATGCCACCTGAACCGGTACACTACAGCGATATCTGGATGCCGAAGAACACCGGGGCAGGTTTCTACCTGGGTGGCCTTTCGTTCATTCTCGGTTTTGCCCTGATCTGGCACATCTTCTGGATGGCGGCGCTCGCTCTGCTGGGCATGATCGGTATCGTCATCGCGCGCAGTTTTGACGACGACACCGAATACAAGATCCCCGCCGCCGAAGTGGCGCGCATCGAGCGCAGGCGGCTGAGTCCCCAGTCGCCGGGAACCCGTCCCCTCGCCAACGACAGCACACAACCGGCAACCGAGGTGTGACATGCAAGCTACCCTGTCGATGGCCCTGACCAATTCACACGAACAGACCGAAACCCAGGCAGACGAGGCGCGCCAGCTTGGCTTTTGGTTCTATCTGATGAGCGACGGCGTGATCTTTGCCCTACTGTTCGCCACCTACGCCGCCATGAGCCACAGCTTCGCCGGGGGACCCAGCGGCAAGGAGCTGTTCGACATCCGTTACACACTGGCGGAGACCGCACTGCTGCTCACCAGCAGCCTGACCTGCGGGCTGGCGACCCTGGCCGCCCTGCAACAACGGCGCAACCAGGCAGTCGTCTGGCTGTTGATGACACTGGTATTGGGGTTGAGTTTCGTCGCCCTGGAACTGAGTGAGTTCGGTGACATGATCGGGCAGGGCGCCGGGCCTGAGCGAAGCGGTTATCTCTCCGCTTTCTTTACCCTGGTGGGGACCCATGGCCTGCATGTCAGCCTGGGTATGGTCTGGCTACTGGTGATGGTGGCTCAACTGCTACGCAAGGGCACCCGCTTTCAGGTGCTCTCGCGTCTGCAGCGCTGGGCACTGTTCTGGCACTTCCTTGATATCGTATGGGTGGGTATCTTCTCGGTGGTCTACCTGCCAGGGGTATTACCATGAGTGAAATTACGCAACATCAGTCGTCGAGCGTCAGATCCTATCTTGTTGGCTTTGGCCTGGCCCTGTTGCTCACCGCAATTCCCTTCGTAGTGGTGCTGTTCACGTCACTGACAAAGCCACTTACCCTGTCCGTGATTGCGGTTGCGGCGGTTATACAGATCCTGGTGCATCTGCGATATTTCCTGCATCTGAATTTTTCACCCAGCAATCGCTGGTTTCTTGTCACCATTGCCTTCACAACCGTGATCCTGGTTATCATGGTCGGTGGTTCAATCTGGATCATCATCGATCTCAACCGGCATATGATGCCGATGCCCTGAAATGAGTATTTTGAGGCGGATCTCAACGTAGGATCGTGCTGCCTGAGTAGAGAATTAGACCACCAGAAATCCGACCTACTAACTGGCAAAGTTCAGGTCAACCCTGCCCCGCCAGAGACCAGTCGTGTTCAGTAATCCCATAGTGAAACTTTTGGTTCTCGTGAAATGCTATCATCTTGTCAGGTGGAGCATCTTATGGATTTCGACACCGATACGGTCTATGAACTGCTCAAGGGCTTTGAGCGCGATGAATTCTGGAGCTGGAGATGAGAAAGACTCCCTGCCAATACGCCATTGTGCGTTTCACGCCGTTCGTCGAGACCGGCGAGTTCGCTAATGTGGGTATCGTTATGATGGCACCCAAGGCGCGTTTTTTCGGCTTCAAACTTTTGATGAAACGCCGCAAGCGCATCACCGACTTCTTCAAGGAACTGGATGCCCAGGTTTTCCGCAGCGCCATGAAGGATCTGAATGAGGAGCTTGGGCGGGTTCGGGATTTGCTGAAGGCCCACGGCTTCGACCGTCGGCTTAAGACCAATGATGAAAATTTCGCCAAGGGTATCTTTGCCGAGATGATCCGCCCGCGGGAGACCATTGTGCGTTTCGGTGAGCCTCGCGTGGTGCTTGCTGAGGAACCCAAGAAGACCCTTAACGAGCTGTTCGCCTTCTACGTGGAGCGCGATTTCGTCACCAAGCAGTATCGGGAGACCGTGCTGGAAAAAGGCATTCGGAACTTGCTGCTTCAGGCTCGTGTTGAAGAGCGCTTCCTCAAGGAACGCCTGGGTGACCAGGAGTTCAGCGTCCTATTCCCCTTTGTTCAAATGCAGGACAAAGTACCCACAAAGATCATCAAGCCGCTGACGCTGGCGCAAGAGGACTCGACCCGTATTCTTGAGCACGGGGGCAAATGGGAGTTCCGTGTACGTGAGTTGAAAAAACGGAATCAATTTCCAGAGCGGGCACTATTTGCAGTGGAAGGACCCGCTGACAACGGCCGGCGCCAGCACGCCTATCAGGAGGCGCTGGAGATGCTTGAGGATACGGGTGTCACCATTGTTCCATATTTCAAGCAAGGTGAAATTCTAGAGTTCGCAGTGGAAGCGTAAGTCGCCTACTAAAAAAATGCTCATGCATCCCGCTTTATGGGGATGATTTCCGCGCCTGCTTTCAGCTTGTCGAGATAATCCGCCCATTCCTGCATCATCTTGTGTCGTTCCGGCAAGTGTGCTGTGCGGTTATAGGCGTGGCCGTTGGGGTCACGCACCGCATGGTGCAAGCTGGTGTTAAATGTAATCGGGGCGGAAGCCCAGCACCTTATTTTAAGTTCGTGCCGTTTCCTAAATAAGGTTGGCCTGTTCGAAAAGCAGAGAGCCATTCAGATCTATTCGACAATATAACATCCGCTATGCGGTGTGCATCTACAATTCGAGGGAGTTGCGACAGAACGGTGTCGATGGGCTATTTCAGGTGGCGCGCTGGGTCTTGGCGGCCATGCAGCACCCGGATGATCTCGACGGTGCTGGTCGTGACACGGTAAAACAGGATATGGCTTGAAACCGGCAAACTTCGAGTTCCCGCTAATAGTTCAGGGCGTTCTGTGCCCAAGAGTGGTTGCTCGGTCAGCGACCAAAACTTGCTTTTGAGGTCATCCAGGTAGGTATCAGATTGGACCTGCCTCCATTGGCGCAGGCCATATTGGAAAATGTCTTTGAGGTCGGCTTTTGCGGCCGGAGCAATGGCAAGCTGGTGAGTCGGCACAGCGATCAGGTCTTGATGTCGTCAAACAGGGTATCGAGTGCGGCCTTGGATTCAATCATGATGCCTTCTCCACGATCCAATTGGTCAGTACCAACTTTCAGCTGCTCCCGCAGGCGCGCCAATTTGACTTCGTGAATCCAGTCTTCGTGAGTATCCATAAAACGCAGCGCTTCACGAATCACCTCGCTGGCATTGTTGTACAGACCGCTGTCCACCTTGGCTTTAATGCGGGATTCGAGTTCTGGTGTCAGTGATACATGCATGGTGACCTCCAAAGGCAGACTTTGTCTTTAAAATGCTAGGTGGAGATACAAAGATTGTCAAAGATTGTATTTTTGTGTCTGAGCAATCGCCCATTAAGCGCTGTTTCAGCTATTCACGGTCATCTCCCCGCGAATTAAAAAGCACCTGTTGTGCGATGCAGAGAGTTACTCGTGAAGTTCGCAAGTATGAGGGGGAAAGTCCGCAACCCCTTGAGGAGTGGGGCGCAGGTAATAAAAAAGGTGAACTGAGG
>JARRNW010000181.1:0-12307 GCA_037384565.1 Candidatus Thiodiazotropha sp. | reverse complement strand
GGAGGCGAAAAGCTTTTTCGAGAAGGTGCGGCAGGGTTATCTGGAGATCGCGCAGCGGGATCCGGATCGGGTCCGGGTCATCGATGCCAGCGTACCGCTGGTCGAGGTACAGCGCCAGATTGAGGGAGTGTTGAGCCGTTTTCTAGGAGATGTCGATGGGTGAGGGGTCTTACCATCCGTTACCCTGGCAACAGGGAACCTGGCGGCAGCTGTGGCAAGCGTTTACGCAGCAGCGGTTGCCCCACGCCTTGTTGCTGAGTGGCGCTGCGGGACTCGGAAAGGGGCACTTTGCGCGTGCCTTTGCCCAATCCTGTTTGTGTGAGAGTCCCAATGACTCGGGACTGGCTTGCGGTCACTGCCGGCCATGTCAACTGAGCATGAGTGCGTCTCATCCGGATTTTCAATGGATTCGGCCGGACGAAGAGAGCAAAAGCGGCGAAATCAAGATCGAGACCATCCGGGATTTTACCGATGGCGCCGCCTTGACCGCCCATTCCGGGAAATACAAGGTGATCGCCATCGAACCGGCGCATCGGATGAACCACGCGGCGGCCAATAGCCTCCTGAAAACCCTGGAGGAACCGACTTCGGGTACGATCATACTATTACTCACCGATCAACCAGCCCGTTTGCTGCCGACCATCCGCAGCCGATGCCAGGCGGTGTTGTTTCATCCACCGGGCCGGGATGAGGCTCGAACCTGGCTGGAGGGGAGAATCCAACATGCTTCGCCGGATCTGTTGCTGGCTTTGGCCAATGGTGCGCCGCTCAAGGCCCTGAGCTTGGATGACCCGGAGCTGTTGAAGCTGAGGGAGGCGATGTTGAGCGGATTTCTTTCCTTGGGCGAGGGGCATCAGGACCCGGTGAAGCTGGCCGGTCAGTGGGTCGGTCTGGCCCCGGCGTTGACCTTGGAATGGTTGTTGGGGTGGGTGATCGATCTGCAATATCTGAAAACCGTTGAGTCACCGTATCAGCTGTTCAATCCGGACCGGACTCAAGCTTTGCAGAAGACTGCCGACAAGTTAAACTCAAGGGCGTTGCAGGGTTATCTGCAGTCGCTCTACCAGGCCAGCGGCCTGATTGATCGCAACATTAACCTGCAACTGACATTGGAACGATTACTCATTGAATGGCAGGCCTGTGCGCAGACTGCTCGATAACGATTCAGGTATCTCATGGCTGGCGGACCCAAACAAGGCATATTGTCACTCACCATCAAAGACAAAAATGCGCTGTATGCAGCATATATGCAGTTCGTAAAATTCGGTGGATTGTTCATTCCGACAACCAAGCAGTATCGCCTGGGAGACGAGGTGTCCGGAATCGGTGTGCAGTTCAGCGACCAGGATGGTGGTGCGGCGCGCAACAAGATCGAGACCTATCTGGCAGGCGCGCTGAAATCCGATCGTCCCACTCACACCATGTAGCCCCTCATTCACGAACCCGGTTCTCCCGAAAAAGGACCGGGGGGCAGTGCCTATGTCAGAGCAGACTCAAATTTCACAATCCCGGGATTCGGAACCACATGACGTTGTCACAGGCTTGGTGGATTCTCACTGCCATCTCGATCGCGTCGATCTCGGCAAATATCACCAGGATTTTGGCACCTTTGTCGAAGCGACTCTGAGCCACGGTGTCGAGCGTATGCTGTGTGTCTCGATCGATCTGGAATCCTGGCCTGGGATGATGGCCTTGATCGCGGATTATCCTCAGATTTCCGCATCCGTGGGCGTCCATCCCAATGACCGGGAACGACACGAGCCCAGTGTCGAGGAACTGGTAACACTGGCCCGTAACCCCAAGGTTGTGGCCATCGGTGAGACCGGGTTGGACTATTTTCATGGAACCGGTGATCTGGATTGGCAACGTCATCGTTTTCGTCAACATATCCGTGCCGCGAAACAGGCTGCTCTGCCCTTGATCATTCATACCCGGCAGGCGAGGGAGGATACCATTCAGATCATGAAGGAGGAGGGCGCCGCGGATGCGGGGGGCGTGATGCACTGCTTTACCGAGGATGTGCCTATGGCCCAAGCCGCCCTGGATTTGGGTTTTTTCATCTCTTTTTCCGGGATCATTACTTTCAAAAACGCGCAACAGCTGCGTGAGGTCGTCCATCAGGTTCCCATGAACCGGTTGTTGATCGAAACCGATTCGCCCTATCTGGCGCCGGTACCCTTTCGCGGCAAACCCAACCAGCCGATGTATGTCCGGCAGGTGGCGCAGTGCGTGGCCGAGATCAAGGGTATGGCGCTGAACGACGTGGTGGCCCAGACCCGGGATAACTTTCTGCACTGCTTTCCAGAAGTATCCCGGTAGATTCATGTCCTGCTTTCGCCATCCAATGTGAATGGCGTCCGGCAGGCCATAAGACCGCTTAATGACCCCGGTAGAGTTCGATCAGGTTTTGTTGATACTGCGCGAGGATTCGGTTGCGGCGTAATTTCAAGGTCGGGGTGACCAGGCCATTCTCAATGTTCCAGGGGTCCGAGGTCAGACTGATCCGCACGATTTTGGCGTAACCGGGAAAGTTGTCCAGTTGCGCGTTGATGCGCTTAAGAAGTGCCTGTTCCTGGGACTCGTCGAGGTGTGCGGTATCGAATGATTTTGCGTCCTCGTGCTCGGCGTTGAGGCGGATCAGGGCACTGAGGTAGGGCTTGCCTTCGCCGACCACCAGGGCATGTTCAAACAGGCTATCCATGGAGATGCACATTTCCATATCGGCGGGAGGTACCTTCTCGCCGTTGGCGAGCACAATGATGTCCTTGAGCCGCCCGGTGATGAAGATGTGGTCCTGTTGGATCTTGGCCTTGTCTCCGGTGTGAAACCAGCCCTCCGGATCGATGATCTGGGCGGTGGCTTCCGGGTTATTCCAGTAGCCCATCATGACACTGGGTGAGCGGCACAGCAGCTCATCCTGGTCGCCGATTCTGATCTCGATGCCGGGAAACGGGATGCCGACACTCGAGGGTATGTTGTTTTCATGGGTGTTGGCAGCAATGATCGGGCTGGTTTCGGTGAGGCCATACCCCTGCAGGATCGGCACCCCCAGACTGATAAAGGTCTGGGCGATTTCGGTAGATATCGGTGCGCCTCCGGACATGGCGATGCGCAGTCGGCCACCCAGTTTCTCGCGGATCTTTCTTCCCACCAACCGGTTCAACAGTGGCCACAGCAGCAGGGAGGCGGACCAGTGTCCCCGACCCTGCTGGTGTTCGAAATGGGCCCAGCCGATATTCACCGCTTGCTTGAACAGTCCCCGGGCAACAGCGGAATCGGCGGCGAGTTTTTCCTGGATTTTGGCGTAGATACGCTCAAAGATGCGCGGTACCGAAACCAGGATGGTGGGTTTGACAAGCTGCAGGTCCTCGGCCAGTTTTGGGATCGAGCGGGCATAACTGGTGACCGCGCCGGAGACCATGGCGAGATAGTAGCCGACCGTGCGTTCCAAGGTATGGGAGAGGGGCAGAAAGGAGAGGAAATGGTCGGATGGATAGATGGCGATGTGCTTGAGACCACTCTCGATGTCCCAGAGAATGTTCCGGTGACTGAGCATAACCCCTTTGGAGCGGCCGGTGGTCCCCGAGGTATAGACGATGGTAGCCAGGCTGTTACTGGGGACCGTATGGATCTGCATCTCCCCGGCAGGGGATTCGGGCAACCAGGCGTCGACGTGGAGTAGGCGGGGCTGCAGTCCCGGTGGGTTGACGGGTTCCATGATGACGATCCGGTTCAACCCCGCCAGTTGGTTGCGGATCTGCTGCAGGTTCTGCCATTGTTCAGTCGTGTCGATCAGCAGTAGCCGTATGTCGGCATCCTGAAGGATGTAGCCGATGTTCTCAGCCCGGTCGTTGATGTACAAAGGTACGACCACCAGGCCGAGTCCCAGGGCCGCAATGTCAAACGTCACCCATTCACGGCAGTTCTTCATCAGGATCGCAACACGATCGCCGGGTTTTAGCTTCTCCTGCTGCAAAGCGGCCTGCCACCGGGCGACCCGTTGATGCATCTCCCGCCAGCTGGTTTCAATCCAGCATTCGGATCTGCCATCATATTGAATATAAGCGGTCTTGTCGGGGGTACGTCTGACCCGTTCCAGAAAAACCTTGGGCAGGGTGTCGGCCACGGACAGGCCGATATAGTCGGTCTTGGGTTGGTTCATGTTCTGATTGTTCTTCGAATCGAAGTTTCCACCGCCCTTCCTGGTTTCGCTTCCTTGTCTTATCAGATTTTAGGGAAGAATAGCATTATATGCGACCAAAGTTCCCCATGCCGCATTTGGGGGCCTCCCTTCGGGCACGCTGATTTCCTGCTGCAGTATAGGACACTACACTCCTGTGGTGTAACGTTATTGATCCGCTTCTCTGAGTGAGTGATGCAGTGGGGTTTCAGTCGCATCCTGATGGCTGTGTTTGCGGGATTTACTTCGTTTGAAACCTATCAGCGACAGTTTCTTCAATACGCTTGGAGCGACCTCACCCCGGGTTTCCGCGGTAAACGCCCGTGCGTCATCATTGTAGAGCCTGTCCTCATCACCCCATGGCAAGCGCCGGTAAACCGCGAGGTCGTCCAGACCGAGGAAGGGGTATTTTATGATGTCGAAATAGGGGGAGTAGTCGAAGTCCTTGGGGGTTATCAGTCGGGGATTGCGTTTAAAGAATCTCAAACTTCCGTCTTCATCCCGGTCAATAAAGGGCAGAATGGGAAAATTGACCTCATTGAACGCGGATGCCAGCATGGAGGAGCAGACGGTCCGGGTCGGTGGCCCGGCATTGTGCTCGAACAGGCTGGAACGCCAGTGTCTGGGCAGGATGGCCCAAGGCAGGAAAAAGCGGGCCAGATCCAGCATATGGCGCATGTCATAATCAAGACCCAGGTGCTGGATGGCGTGTGTCACCACCTTATGGGCATCTTCGGGCTCGAGTCCGCTTGGGCGACAGATACGCAGATGGTCCCGGCGGTACTTGGAGATCGGCACGATGACGGTGCCAACACCCAGAAGGGCTTCAACCAGCAGTTGTTCAGATAAATCGCCGTGGTAACTCATTCGTACCCGTTGTTGCAGCTTTGGGTCCCGGATGTCGTAGATGCGACCGATATACAGGGCCGAGTGGGTCCAGTTGCTCTGTGTAATGGTTTTGATGACCTGGCTGACCCGGCTCCGACCCTCAACCAGCAGGACGTCTCCTGGGCGCAGTTCGTAGCTGAGGCGATTGAAATCACACAGGGGAGAGGTGGCCGGCGGTCCCTCTTTGGTCAGCCAGTNATTAATGCAATTATAGACCGAAAATCTCTGCTCTGTGTTTCAGCTAGGCCATCTGCCCCAGATGAGGGGCAGAGAGGAGTGGCACTTTAACTTAGGAAAATTGAACCGCTGGGGTCAAGCAGGGTTTTGTGAATCCAGTTTTGCGAGCATTTCATCATAGATTTCCCAGGCGGATGCGGCTTCTTCCGGGGCAATCTTTTCAACGGCATAACCCAGGTGTATGACCACAAAATCTCCCGTTTGAAGGGTTTCGTGCTGGAGCATGAACAGATTAACATCCCGTGTGACACCCTTGGCCTCACAGGTAGCGGTGTATCCGTCGATACGCATGATCTGCATGGGGATGCCGAGACACATGATATAACCATCACTCACATCTGAGGCGACCATTCTCTCAGTCACTTCATCGGCGGTTCAAGCGAAAAATGTAATAACCACAAGGGTAGCGACCAGCATGACACAAAGCACTTTGATTCTTGGAATTGGCAATACCCTGCTCAGTGATGAGGGGGCGGGGGTTCACCTGATCAACCGAATGCGGGCCGCAACCGGGGCACTCCCGGGGGTTGAGTATCTTGACGGCGGGACTCTGAGTTTTACCCTGGCTGAACCCATCGCACAGACTTCCAGGTTGATTGTGGTTGATGCCGCACGCATGAAACAGCCGCCGGGAACTGTACAGATATACCGGGAAGCTGAGATGGACGAGTATTTGAAAGGCAACCGGGCAAGTGTTCATGAGGTGAGCCTGGGTGATCTACTGGACATTGCCCGGCTTTCTGAAACCCTTCCTGCGAGACGCTGCCTGGTCGGTATTGAGCCACTGGAATTGGATTGGGGTGAGTCGCCCAGTCCGGTGGTGTCGGAAGCAATCGATCAGGCGATAGAGCAGATACTGGCACTGCTCAGGGAGTGGGAGACTGAGCCGGTAGCGGCACTGTGAGGCGTGACTGGGACAGATATTTCAGGTCTGTCTATACTTTGCTGCAATGGGGTGATGGAACCGGTGTGGCCTGTCCGCCAATGCAGGATGTTCGCCTTCACATCAAACACGGATTTTCAGTACCCGAGATGACTCAGGTCAGCACCAACATCAGGGATCAGTGATATTCTTATGTGTATGCTTCTTTCAGGAGTCGTTTGAATGCAGCGTCTTCAGGACATACCGGTGGTGGTCGCGTCCTCTGACGATCCCCCCCTCAATCACCACAACGCCAATCCCATTCTGCATGAAATCTTCCACGCGTTGAGTCGCTACGCACAGGATGGCATCGGCACCACAATCGATCTTCACGCCATCCCTTTCGGACCGGGAGATGAACAGATCCTATTGGATTTTCTTGGCAGGGGTGAGGTTGACATAACCCTGCGCTCGCTGGGGGAGAGCCGAATCTGGGAAAGCGCCTATTCCGGGATCTGGGTCGTGGATCACCGTAACGGGGAAAACGAATCCGTCGCCCTGCAGGTGGAGGTCGGTCGCATCCCTGAAATTGTTCAAGCACAGACGGAGGATATCCTGGATGCCCTTGAGCGGTTGCAGGACCGACTGGAGGTGCGTGACCCGGCGTAATTCCAAGCTGTTCGACATCCGTCGGGCCGTACAGAACCACAGCTTACTCTGTGGGTGACAGTCAAAGAGTAAAGCACCCTCTGGGGCCTCATGGAACGATAAAAAAATTCGCTGGCGATTTCACAGCGATCGCCAAAGCCTGATGAGAATCACTCGTGACGAGTGGAGTGATAGGAGCGGAGATGACTGATCAAAAAAATCCATTCTCAAGAACGCTCGGTGAAAGCCTACGGGAATTTGGGGTGACCCGGCGGGGGTTTCTCAAATTTTGTGCGGCCACCGCATCCCTCATGGCCCTGCCTCCGTCAATGGTACCGGCCATCGCTCAAGCATTGGAACGCGCTAAACGGCCTTCGGTGATCTGGTTGTCCTTCCAGGAGTGTACCGGTTGCACCGAGTCCCTGACCCGCAGCCATTCACCCAGCGTGGAAAACCTGATATTCGACTATATCTCACTCGACTATCACCACACCCTGCAGGCGGCGGCCGGAGAAGCGGCCGAAGCAGCCCGTGAGGCGGCGATGCGTGAGAACGAGGGAAAGTATCTCGTGGTCGTCGACGGCTCGATTCCTCTGGGTGATCCGGGCTTTTCAGCCATTGCCGGTATCAGTAACAAACAGATGCTCGAAGAGACCGTTGCGGGTGCCGCAGCAGTGATTGCCGTGGGTAGCTGCGCCGCGTTCGGTGGACTGCCCCATGCCAGTCCCAATCCCACGGGAGCGGTTTCGGTGGGTGATCTCGTCAAAGACAAGCCGGTACTCAATATATCGGGGTGTCCCCCGATTCCCACGGTCATCACCGGTGTACTGGCCCACTTTCTGACCTTTGGCGCACTGCCCGAACTGGATGAACTGGGCCGGCCGGTGGTGTTTTACGGCCAGAGTATTCACGACCGTTGCTACCGGCGCCCCTTCTATGACAAAGGGTTGTTTGCCGAAACCTTCGATGATGAGGGAGCGCGCAAGGGCTGGTGTCTGTTTCGTCTGGGCTGCAAAGGCCCGATGACCCGGAATGCCTGCGCGACCGCGAAGTGGAACCAGGGGACCAGTTGGCCGGTGGAATCGGGGCACGGTTGTCTCGGATGCTCAGAGCCCAATTTCTGGGATGCGGGGGGCTTCTACAAGGCCCTGTCCATTCCCGACAGCGACCTGACCCGTAACCTGGGTTATGTGGCGGCTGGCGGTGTGGCACTGGGCGCCGCTGCGGGAGCCCTAAACCGCAGCACCCAGGCCAAGGCGAAACAAAAGCATGAAACCGTAACCATTGATGATCTGGATAAGAAATCATGAGTGAATCAATCGATTTTTTACTGTGGGTTCGTGGGCCAGGCTTCGATATCGCCCTGGTGATCTTTGTGGTGGGTATTTTGATCCGTATTCTCGAGATCCTGGTGATTGGTCGCAGACCCGACTACGCAGAGCCGCGAGGCGCGGAACTGGGATCAGGCTTGTTGACCCTGGTTACCCGGACTGCTCCGGAGCCAGGCGTTTTCAAACGTTCACCGTTCACCGTGGTGGGGGGATATATCTGGCATATCGGATTCCTGATCAGCCTGTTTCTGTTCGTTCCCCATATCGAGCTGATACACGCCACGCTGGGATTGAAATGGCCCGGCATCGCCAGCAACCTGGTGGATGCGGTGGCTGCGGTCACCATCGTGACCCTGATTGCAATGCTGTTCAGTCGCCTGAATCATCCGGTTAAGCGGTTTTTAAGCGGACCTGAAGACTACTTGACCTGGTTGGTTACCTTCCTGCCCATGTTGAGCGGATATCTGGCCTATCACCGGATGATCGATCCCTACACCCTGGGTCTCGGGCTGCATATTCTCAGCGTGGAACTGCTTATGGTGGTGTTTCCCTTCACCAAGCTGATGCATGCCTTCACCTTCGCCCTGGCCCGTTGGTATAACGGCGCCATGGCCGGACGCAGAGGAGTTCAGTCATGAGCGAGGCAACCCTTGAACGAGGCATGAATGCCTTTCGTGAACAGATGAGCGCACCCGTCGCCGCGTTCTTTTCCAGCTGTGTGAATTGCGGCATGTGTGCCGAGGCCTGTCTGTTCTATACCGAGACCGGTGATCCCAAATACACCCCGATCCATAAGCTTGAGCCCTTGCGTCGGGTCTGGGAGCAGGAGTACACCCTTTGGGGACGCATCAAGTCGAAACTCGGTCTCGCTGAACCCGTCAGCAACGCCTTGTTGGAAGAGTGGGAGACGCTGATCTATGACGGTTGCACTATGTGCGGTCGCTGCTCCATGGTCTGTCCGGTCGGTAATGACATCAGCCATATGATCCGCGTGGCCCGTGAAGGCATGGTGGCGGCGGGATACTCGCCGGAAGGCGTGAAAGCGGCCAGTCGTCGTGCGGTGACCCTTGGCAGTCCCATGGGGGTGAAGTATCCCGCGTTGGCGGCCCAGATCAAGCACGTTGAAGCCGATACCGGTCTGAACATTCCAGTGGATCAGGAAGGGGTCGATTACATGGCCTTGCTCTCCTCCATGGAGATTATCAATTTTCCAGAATACCTGGAGGCCCTGGCGCGTATCTTCAAACAGGCCAAGGTGACCTGGACTCTGAGTTCCGAGGCCTTCGAAGCGACCAACTCCGGGGTTCAGATCGGCTCGTCCGATATCGCCCGGGAGCTGGTAAACCGGGTAGTCGTGGCTGCGGAGAAACTCAAGGTCAAGTATGTAATCAGTCCGGAGTGCGGTCATGCCTATACCGCGATTCGCTGGGAAGGTCCCAACCTGATTGGTCGTCCCTACAACTTCAAGGTCGTACACATCCTGGAACTGCTGGACGAACTCCGGCGCAGTGGCCGAATGAAGACGCAAGGGTTTGAGGATGCCCGGCTGACCTTTCACGATCCCTGCCAGATCGTGCGCAAGGGTGGGGTGCTCGAGCCGCCGCGCAATCTGCTGAACATGGTGGCGAGCAATTTCGTCGACATGCACGACAGTCGTGAGATGAACTGGTGTTGCGGAGGCGGAGGCGGGGTGAGCGCCAATGAACGGGCCGAAGCGTTGCGTTTGAAGGCCTTCAAACGCAAGAAGACCCAGCTGGACGAACTTAACGTGGAAACTCTGGTGACAGCCTGCGCCAACTGCCGACTGGTGATCGAAGAGGGATTGGAGGCCTACAACATGGAGATTCCGGTGGTTGGATTGACAGAAATGATTGCCGACCATCTGGTGGAAGACAAAGAGTGACTAGCTCTATCGTACCGATAGGAGACGAGAGAAGATGACTGACCGTATCGTCGTTGATCCGATAACAAGAATCGAAGGACATCTGCGTATCGAGGCACAGATGCAGGGTGAACAGATCGCCAGCGCCTATTCCTCCGGAACCATGGTGCGGGGTATCGAAATCATCCTCAAGGGGCGGGACCCTCGAGATGCCTGGGCTTTCGCGCAACGTATCTGCGGAGTCTGCACTCTGGTACACGGTATCGCATCGGTGCGTGCCGTGGAGGATGCCCTCGACTATAAGATCCCACACAATGCCCAACTGATACGCAACTTGATGATCGGGGCCCAGTACATCCACGATCATGTGATGCACTTTTACCATCTTCACGCCCTGGATTGGGTCGATGTGGTCTCCGCATTGTCCGCCGACCCGGGGCAGACCGCTGCTCTGGCGCAGTCTCTCAGCAACTGGCCCAAGGCCTCTCCGGGTTACTTTTCCGATGTAAAGAAGAAGCTCAAAGGCTTTGTCGATGGCGGGCAATTGGGTATCTTCGCCAATGCCTACTGGGGACATCCGAGTTACAAGCTGCCACCGGAGGCTAACCTGATGGCGGTGGCCCATTATCTCGAGGCTCTGAGCTGGCAACGGGATGTGGTCAAACTGCACGCCATCTTCGGCGGCAAGAACCCGCATCCCAATTTTCTGGTGGGCGGGGTCGCTTCGGCCATCGATCTAAATTCCGATTCGGCGATCAATTCGAAAAAGCTGGCCTTGGTACAGGATGTGATTCATAAGATGCGGGCTTTCACCGACCAGGTCTATGTGCCGGACACTCTGGCGGTTGCGGGATTCTACAAAGACTGGGGCGAGCGGGGCGAAGGACTGGGCAACTTCCTCTGCTACGGGGATCTGCCGGCCACCTCGATGGACGATCCGGACAGCTTCTTTTTCCCCAGTGGCGTGATACTTGATCGTGATCTCTCCACCGTGCATCCCTTGGATCTCAACAGTGCCGAGGAGATCCAGGAACACATCAGCCACTCCTGGTACGAATACACGGGTGGCAAGGATCAGGGGCTGCATCCCTATGACGGTGAGACCACACTCAAGTACACCGGGCCGGAACCCCCCTACGAGCATCTCGATGTGGAACAGGCCTACTCTTGGCTCAAGGCGCCCCGTTGGAAAGGCATTCCCGTGGAAGTGGGACCGCTGGCGCGGGTTCTGACCCTGTTTGCCAAGGGACACGAGCAGACCCAGGAACTGGTGAAAATGACCCTGAACACCCTTGATCTGCCCACCCGGGCCCTGTTTTCAACCCTGGGCCGCACCGCCGCCAGAACCCTGGAAACCAAACTCCTGGCCGACGCTATGCAGGGTTGGTATGACCAACTGATCGCAAATATCAAGAAGGGGGACATCACCACCTTCAACGACAGCCTTTGGGATCCATCCAGTTGGCCAAACGAATGCCGTGGCGTCGGTTTTATGGAAGCACCTCGCGGCGCTCTGGGACACTGGATCGTGATCGAGGACGGCAAGATCGCCAACTACCAGGCTGTGGTGCCCAGCACCTGGAATGCGGGACCCCGGGACCCCTCAGGTCAGCCCGGCGCCTATGAAGCGGCCCTGCAGGACAATCATCAACTGTACGATCCGAAACAGCCGGTTGAGATCCTGCGAACCATACACAGTTTTGATCCCTGTATCGCCTGTGCGGTGCATCTCTCGGACGAAGAGGGTGAAGAGATGCTGCAGTTGAAGGTAACCTGACCGGATTCCATTCTTGAGGACCTCGTTCCCACGCTCTGCGTGGGAATGCATAAATTCCTGCTTCATGCTGATTTCTTTCAGCTTTGATTCATGTTCTCCTGCCATGCTTGTCACCAAGTCGAACATACAGGATGAATCACATGAAAGCGCATTCCGACATCAAGGTCTGGGACCCGTTGGTCCGGGTTTTTCACTGGACTCTGGTCAGCGCATTCGCCGTGGCCTGGCTGACCGAAGATGAATTGATGACCCTGCACGCCTTTGCCGGATATCTCATTTCCGGCCTGCTGGTGGTGCGTGTGATCTGGGGTCTCATTGGAACCCGATATGCCCGGTTTTCGGATTTCGTCAAACCACCCCGGAAGGTGATCGCCTATCTCAAGGATCTCGCGCGACTCAAGGCCAAACGTACCCTGGGCCACAACCCGGCGGGCGGGGCGATGATCCTGGCCTTACTGGTGATGCTGACAATCACGGTGTTGAGCGGATTGCTGGCATACGG
>JARRNW010000180.1:0-8478 GCA_037384565.1 Candidatus Thiodiazotropha sp. | reverse complement strand
TCCGGAATGAACCCGTTCTCGCGGGTGCCATCCAGGTAGGTCAGGCCGGTATAGCGGCCCTCGCTGGCTGAGCCGGTACGGCCCGCCATTACATTGGTGTCCACATAGACAGGGTAGACCGGATCGGGAATCGCGACCCGGATATCGGTGGAAAAGATCTCCTGAAAATTACCGGAATCGCACTTGGCGCCGTCACTGACAAAGATCTCATCCGCATCGATCGGGCATCCACGGGACTGGAAATCCCCCTTGGCGATAGCCTCCCGCAGGAAATCGTAACCCTGTTCGGGGCCGTAACCGTGGAAGGTTGCATCCTGGGCCATTTCGTCGACCGCCGCATGGAAAGCCTGGATGCAGGCATTTGGGAGTGCGCGTGTGACATCGCCAATGCCCAGACGGATGATATTCTTGTCCGGATTCGCCTCCTGAAAGGCAGAGACACGCTTGGCGATATCTGAGAACAGATAGGAAGCTTGAAGTTTCTTATAGTTCTCATTGATCTTGATCATGGTGACACCTCAGGGAATCGAAAAACGGACCATTATACAGGCAAGTGTCGGTCGGGGGGAATTTTGAATGAGACTAAGTCCGAATACAGGTTCTATGGTCGCTCTTTGAAAAGCTCAGCGTAAATCTCGGGTTTGAAACCCAGGGTCAAACGGAGGCCATCGTCGAGTACCGGTCGTTTGATGATACTGGGATGGTCCATCATGATCCGGATCGCACGATCCTCATCAAGAGGGGATTTTTCCGCTTCATCGAGATTGCGCCAGGTGGTGCCTCGCCGGTTCAATAGGGCTTCCCATCCCAACTCCTTGGACCACTCACGCAGGCAGGTCTCGTCGACCCCCTCCTTCTTGTAGTCGTGAAATGCGTATTCGATGCCCTGAGCTTTGAGCCAGTTGCGGGCCTTTTTGACCGTATCGCAGTTGCTGATTCCAAAGAGTTTCGGAAGTTGTGTGATGCTCATCCTGTTTTTTCTACCGTTCAGCCAGATTTTTACTTTTCAGGGATCATTCCCCGCGTCTGTTGGTGCTAGTATCCAGAGACTAACAAAAAGAATCCAGATTTATAGAGAAAAGGATTTTTTCGATGCACGAATTCAAAGATGACGAAGGCTGGCAGGTGAATGCCCATAAGCGGCTGATCACCCACCGAAACGGTTTCAAGGCCGAGTTCAAGGGGAACAGCATCTACGGGATCAAACATTTTCCCGTGGAAGCCACCATCCGGGATATCCGGGATATGGTTCTGAAGGCGGAAGAAGTTTTGTCTCGACAGTAGCTTAACTCGCGATTTTGACCTCTAGTGTAGAGTCTCATAACTAGGGCACCATCATCCATTTGGACGGTATGTCCGGTTAGGGTATTCCCGCTCAATGGCCTCGGGGCAGCTGTTCTCGCAGGGAGTGAGTGGAGTAGCGCTTGCTCAAGCGAAAATGACCGTTATCCCGGCGTACGCCGGGATAACGGTCATTTTCGGTTTCCATTCTCTCGTGGCCTCCCCAATCTCTGGGCAGGTTCAAGGAACCCGGGGTGGAACATTGGGAAACTGCCCCAGGTAGGTTCTCTCCCACCAGAGTCCCGATGCAGCAAGCGTTTCCGCAGTGGTGAACTGATAACGATAGACCAGGACCCTGAGAAACCGGGGTGGCTGTTGAGGGAAGGGATTGCTTTTCAATAACTGAATCACATCGGGTGACCCCTCGTGGAGGCGCTGCATGAACTGGTTGAACCAGGCCATCTGCAGCGGTTGCTGGGTCGGTACGAACCATAGCATCCAGTCCAATCTGGGCTGGTGGGGGATATTGCATTTCGGAGGCCGTGTTGGGTCACCGGGTTTGTAGCGAAATTCGTAGTTCGACCAGTTCTGTCCGTCATCCGACCCCTGGATGATCAACTCCTGGCGTTGTGTCTGCATGGTTGGAAAGATATGAAAGCCCTGTCCCAGGCCGAATCGCTGTATCTGAGAGATCCCGGTTTGTATTGACTTGGGTAAAGTCACCGCGTCGAGACGTGAAGCGATGTGCAGCAGGCTGACCGGAATAACAATGAGGGCAACGACCGTGATCAGCGTGTTGCGGACCCGGCCCGGTTTCACAGTAGGGCGGGGAGTCGCAGCGGCCGATTCAGAAGTTCGATAACGGGCTGGCAGTATGGGCGCCAGGACCCGATCATTGAGCAGAAACAGGCACAGGGCAATGGTCAGGAGGTTGATGAAGTTGTGATTACTGGTGGCCAGAATCAGCACTTGCATCAGCACCGTGATTCCGGCGGCGAAATAGCGGAATTTCGGGGTGAGAAAGATGAAAAAGGGCACCACCAGTTCGCTGAACAGGGTCAAGCCCACGCCTGCCTGCAATAGCCAGTCCGGTAGCTGGTGGGCATACCAGGAACCGATATGTGGAAGGGGTTGAGTTTCGAAATAGTAGCGCAGGGCGTCGAACCCCGACCAGGATGGGTCCCCGCTCAGTAATTTGAACAACCCCGAGAGAAACCGCAGCCGAAACAACAACCACTCGAACAGGATTACCAGCAAAAGGGTCGGTCCGCCGGGCAGGAATATGGCCAGGAATCCCGCTTCGAGCAGCAAGCTGTCCCATTGAAAATTCATGAAGACCTGTCCGGCATGGACGAGCGACAGATAGAGCACAAACAGCAGGATCAGAACCGGTCTTTCCCATTGTCCGATGATCAGCAGCAGAGACCCCAGCACACCGGTCCAGACGGTGATCAAAACCGCTGTGTCACTACCTCCGCTCCACCAATAGATCATCGGCAACCAGTAATGCGCGCGATCCCCCAGGGATTGTTCGGCCATTTGCATATATGGGAGCAGGGGTAGAATGCCCCATTCTCCCACCAATCCCAGGATCTGGAGCGCCAGGGAAGAGAAGGCAAACAGGTAGATCAACCCCAGAAATCTCAGGAACAGCCAACTGATGCCCTGGTGATTTTCAGCGGTTTGCCAGAGGTTGCTGAATCTGCTTCCCATGCCCATATCAGGATCGACTCCCATGCCGGTGCATCAACCACTCTGTTGAAAGTATACAAGGGCAAGTCGCTTTTGTGAGTTAAGGTTGGTGAGGCCGGGTATCCCAGGATATGGGGGCTTTTCGGACATGAAAGACTGCTGTGACAATCACATTGTTGTTTTGAACGAGATAAAAAATACGGTGTGGAAAACGTTTAATAGGTAGTCGTCTTAGTTCATTGTGTATTTTACGATAAGCAAGAGGGTTCCTTTGGAGTTTGCCTAAAGCCTCTTCGATACATAAGAGGTAATTGTGTCCAAGACCTTCCCTCTTCTCTTCGTAGTAGTTGAATTGTTCATCAATATCTCGCTCTGCTTCTTTCCTGATAGTGAGCGTGTAACTCATATTTTTGAAAGTACCCGCGATTTCACGTTCGGCCAGCTGGATCCTGTATCCTGGTCGATTTCAAAAGCTGCGAGCCGTCGATCTAGCTCCAGTTTCTGAGTTTCAGTGAGTTCGATATTTGAGTCCTCAGCGACGATGCTGTCCCATAAGGCTTCGACGAGCATAATTCGTTCTGAAACTGTAAGATGTTGTATTTCCATGATGTTTTGCCTTTTTCTTGGCGAATAATTGACAATTCTAACACAAGGATAAAGAAGCTGTGACGGCATGATTGGTACCCGCCAACTCACTGATAAAGTAGATCATCACAGACTTAGAGGGGTACACTCGGTCTTCTGGCCAGCGAGGTCCGGGAGACGCGACAACGCTAGGCATCAACCACTCCTTTGGAATCTGAACATGCGTATCGAATTGACCCCCGGTGAGGCCCGGGTGATCGGTAGTCTGATCGAGAAAGAGATCACGACACCGGACCAGTATCCCCTATCACTGGCCGCCCTGACCACGGCCTGCAATCAGAAGAGCAGCCGGGAACCGGTGATGCACCTGACCGAAGTGGAGGTGCAGAATCTGTTGGACGGCCTGAAGAAAAAACACCTGGTCAGCGACCGGGGCGGGTTTGGCAGCCGGGTCACGAAATACCAGCATCGTTTCTGCAACAGTGGCTTCGGTGCCACGGAATTCACCACCCAGGAGGTCGGCGTACTGTGTGTGCTGCTTCTGCGAGGCGCGCAGACCCCCGGAGAGTTGCGCAGCCGCACCAACCGGCTATGCGAGTTCAGCGATGTTCAGGAAACCGAATCGGTGCTACAGGGGCTCATGCAGCGGGAAGACGGGCCCTTCGTCAGGCGTCTGGCCCGCGAACCGGGTAAGCGAGAGTCACGCTTTGCCCATCTGTTTTTCGGTGATGGCTATGAATCTGACGATATTGATCAGGTAGATGGGGTCTCTGACAGGTCCGAGGTAGAGGATTTAACAAAAATTCAACAGTTGGAGGCGCAGATTCAGAATCTCACTGAGGCCCTTGAAGCGCTTGAGGAAAGGGTGCGAGCTTTGGAAGGCAACCAGTAAACACTATTCAACATTTGTTTCCTGGAGTAACCGTCCGGCGCGGCCTGACATCAGCAAAAGGCGCCCAGCGAAAGAGGAGGGAGCTCAACGGGTGGCTAAAGAAATGCGCGGCTTTCACGATACAGGTGAGAGGGGATTGATACCGGCCGCAATCCTGTCGCCTGTCAGCAGGATTGATTGTCCAAAGATTCCGTTTATCGATCAGCATTCAATATCTATGTGACAAATGGTCCCCATTGAGGTCAAATTCCACGAATGACTAAGATTAGGTAGCGATCATGTCAGGGTCTGAAGCAACACCAAACGGAACCATCAAAGAGATTGAAGGGAAGACCTGTATCTTCTACGACGGCTATTGGATCAAGCACTACGAGCCGATGGAAGATAGCCTGGAAGCCAAGAAATATCTCATTGAGGCCCTTACGCGCCGATTGTTCAATCATGTCGAACACGGTATCAATATGCCGGGGCAACGCCTGGACGAGGCGCGCAAGGCCTACACCGAGGAACAGGACAGTGACCTGAAACGGGTCAAGGGCGCCATGCTGGCGGGGGCCCTGTTCAATCGGGGTACCGACATCTTCCGGGAACTGGTCAAACGGGATGAAGCGAGTATCCAGAATGGCCGTGGCCGGGAAATGCTCCACGAATGTGGACAATATCTCCTCGAAGCCCTGGAGATGGGGCGGATGGTCAAGCATCGCAGCGGCGATGAGGGCATCGATGAACTATGGGGCGAACCCTTCCGGGCCTTTACCGTGCCCATCGAGTCCTTTTTCGAGACCCGCTACATCAAAATCGCGCAAACCATGCGCGACATCGACCGTATCTCCCAAACCATGATCGGTGCGTTTCATAACAGCCGTTTTTTCCCCGGAGTCGAAGTCCTGATCACTCGGTTTGCTGAAGCCGCGAAGCTTAAATGCGAGACCCTGCGGACCGATCCGGTGATTTTCGAGGTCTGGCCGAGATTCGCGGTCGCGGCCGAGAAACTTCTGAATATCGTTCCAATGGATAAGGGCGCCAACTCCTGCCAGGCTTGCTGGGAGGTCGACGAGGGTGATCGTCTGGTCAAGGACGGGACCGAACTGATTACCCATATCGCACGGGCACGGGTGTCGATGCCAAAAAGCACCCAGAGCTATATCGACCGCTGTATGTCCTATAGGAATTCCAGATACCCCTTCGAGGATGGCGCGAATTTCGAACTGCAGTCTCTATAATAGTATTCCGATACTTCCCTGGTTGTTCTTGCATTATCGCGATAAGAACTGAGAATTGGCCCATCAGGGGTGTCATCGACCCATACGCTACCTGGCCATGTTAATATTTCATACCCCAGCCAGCAGGCCATCATGATATAGTCTCTGTTGAGGTGGAAGGCATCTTTCGCGAAAATTGTGAAAGACTTCTCCGTCCGGTTATCGACATAACAACCCGTGTGAGTTTCTGAGAAGGCGGTCAATACCCGATATGAGCACCGCTGTGACGGATCATGAAAAAAATTTCCAATCACATGTGAATACAGCCACCGCCATCTGTTGTCATGTTTGAGTCCTACTATCAACTCACAGAAAACCCTTTCCGTCTGAGTGCCGACGAGAGCTACCGGTTTGCGCATAAGAATTACCTGAAGGCCTGGTCCCACCTCAGTTATTCCCTGGAACAGGGTGAAGGGTTTGTCATGATCACCGGCATACCTGGATCGGGCAAGACCACACTGATCCGTGACATCCTCGCGAAGCTGGACAAATCCAAGGTTCTCGCAATCAACCTGGTGACCAATCAGCTTCAGGCGGAGGAGTTGCTACGCAAAGTGGCACTGGAATTCGGTCTGCCAGCAGAGTCCTTCAACAAGGCCACCCTGCTGACCCGCATTCAGGACCATGTCGAGAAGGAATACCAGGGAGGGCGGCGTGCCGTTATCGTCATCGATGAAGCCCAGAACCTGACCCTCAACGGTTTGGAGGAACTACGCCTGCTGTCCAATCTGCAGAGCGGCAGTCATCCGCTTTTCCAGATTATTCTCGTGGGACAGGATGAGCTGCGGGGCGTAATCCTCAGCCCCGAAATGGAACACATCCGCCAGCGCCTGATCGCCACCTGCAACATCGAACCGATGAACGCGGAACAGACCGAGGGCTATATTGAACATCGACTCGGTATCGTGGGTTGGAATGGTGATCCGGCATTTGATCCCGCCGTGTTTCCTCTGGTCCACTACCTGACCGGAGGGGTACCGCGGAAAATCAACCACGTGGTGGGGAGACTCCTCCTGTACGGTGCATTAGAGGAGATTCATGATTTCAGTCTCGACGACGTCTGGATCGTGGCAAAGGAACTGTTTGATGAAGAGCGCCTGTCGCTGAAGGATGGGCAAAGCTTCGAGGCCTACCGGGATGCCTACTCGAAATCGGAATCGCCGGATGAGAGCCCGGAAGGATCACTCGCTCCAGCCGGGATTACCCCCTCGACACCCCCACAGGTAACAGCACCGATCAGCTCTGATATCCCTGAGGACTCGATTTCGAAGGAAGACTCCTCGTGGGATGATTTCGGTGAGTATCACGAGGCAATGCTGCCACAGAGGTCTTTTCAAGGCCCGGCACCGCTGCGGGGGAAGAAGATGTCACGGTTCGCAACAAGCAAAACCTCGAGGGATTCAACAGCGATACCACACGCCAGACCGAGGAGATTCTCAATCTTCCGACCATGAGGGCGGAGAAGCGCAAGCACGACATTGAAACCCAGGGGGGACTGCTCAATACCAGTGAAACCCTCGAGGAACCCGAGATACTGTCAAGCGGCATCGGACGATCTGTACGTCATATCCTCCTCTTCATCGCGCTGGGCTCGGCGATCATGGCGTGGTACATCATGTATCCGAATCAGTTTGCTGAGCTTTGGTCCAAAATTACAACCTGGACGCACAAATTCCAGTTTGCTCAGTTGGTTACGACAGACCAAGATCCAAGAGCGGACGCTCAGCTCGCCACGCAACCCGATGAACAGCTGGAAGAAACGCAAGACCCTGATAGCCCTAACGGAGTTACCGATTCGGAAATACAGGTTACGGGGATCAGCGAAACCAATCCAGACATGGAACAGGCACAAACTTCGGCTGAAGAGTCAGATGGTAACGTTCCGGACGAGACCTCAAGCCAATCCTTGGATTCAGACGACTACATCGCTACCCAGACAAAATACGAGCAGAGCACGGTTGAACCAGCGCCCGTTCCAGAGCAAAGTAGCCGCGTCCAGGAATTTCAGATCTTCTTCAGCGAGGATGATGCCGGTATACCCAAGCAGTTCGACAATATGCTCAATGACCTGTTTATCGTCTTGTCCCTGAATAAAACTGCCAAACTCAAGATCCGTGGCTACATAGACCCCAGTGAACAACCCCTGGAAGCCATGCGTGACGCCCTGGCGCGCGCGCAACGGGTCTCAAGATACTTCATCGACAAAGGCATCGAGCAACCCAGGATACAAGTGGAAAGCCACTCAATACTGCCCAAAGATACAAGTGGAAAGCCACTCAATACTGCCCAAAGACTTACAGAATGAACCACGAATTCTCGACGAGAAACTCAGTGAGGGTAGGGTAGAGCTCATCCTCACCGGTGGCTGAGCCGAACCCAGCCGCTTAACGCGTACCTATCTAAAAAATACCTGTGGTAAAAAATATGTCATCCCGGCGCATGCCGGGATCCAGGGATTTCAACGAGTTACGAGATTCAGGTATCAACCGGGATACCGAGCTGTGTGGTTTCCTTGTAGGTATTAACTCGATTTAGATAAGGAGTTATATGGGAAAATGGTTCAGGCCCTTCCTATGTCCTTATACCGGTAAAGGCCAGTATCAAGAGCTCACATAACAATCAACAAGTCTTTAAATTACAAGAAAATATTCCTTAACGCCAGAGGGGCGAAGCGTCAAACCAAACCCCCACGCCAGGCAAATCAAACAACCGTATTCGGTATGACCCCAAGTGTTTCCAACCCCTGAATCACTTGGTCCACACACT
>JARRNW010000179.1:0-7082 GCA_037384565.1 Candidatus Thiodiazotropha sp. | reverse complement strand
GCGGCTGCAACCCAGAACCTGGCACTTAATGCCTTGGTATTCCTGTATCGACATGTTCTGCAGCGACCGCTGAAGGAGATTCACGGTGTGGTCAGGGCGAAAAAACCTCAGAGGCTCCCTGTGGTTCTGAGTCGAGAGGAGGTCGCCCGGGTGCTGGCCCGATTGCAGGGCCGGTATTGGCTCATTGCATGCCTACAATATGTAAAATGACGAACCGCCATCATTCGGTGGAGCATAGTCGCATACATCAGGATGCCTATCTCAAGCGCCAGGACAAAATTGGCAACTATCGGCATAGCTCTAAAGAGCTGGTTAGCTACTGAGTCAGATTTTGGCTAGAATCGCAATAGGATTTGACTGATTGTATTTGAATGCGATACTGTTTTGTGTGTTAGGTTAAAATATCCATTATATCAAATGGTTAGAGATTATGAGCCAACAAACCCATTTTGAAGTGCCAAAGCATTTGCCTTTCTTAGAGGCGGTGTGCTGGGATTTGGGTGATGTACATGACCTTACCCCGGACGAAATGCTCAACCGATATGAAAGAGGCTGGGAATATCGCGGCATATTGGCAGATGTTGAGGGTGGCGAGAAGGTGTTTATCCGCAAACTTGCCGCCGCCAAAGGTTCTTGGCTTCAACTCAATGTTTGACCGCGAACATCATCAGACAATTCTGCACATTCTAGACAGCTTAAACCCAGAGATATTTTATGATGTGGGTGCTCTCTTTGGTGGGGGTACACTCATTACTCTGCTTTACGAAGAGTATCGCTGGAGCAAAGATGTCGATTTCATCTGCCCGGTTGGTCCAGGATACAAGCGGCTTAGGCAATTTGTATCTGAAAACAATTTCAAACCTTCATCTCTGTTTGCCAGAACTGAATCCTTAGATTTCCCAAGAGATTTGATCGCAAACCAATATGGGGTTCGATTTGCAGTCATTTTCGGCGGTGCAGTAATCAAATTTGAAATTGTTGCTGAAGCAAGGATTCAACTGGAACCGCCTGAGGAAATTGACTGGCTCGGCGTTCCCTGTTTGAACCGAGTTGACCGATATGCTGAGAAATTACTGGCTAATGCGGATCGCTGGCCAGACTCAAGTATTGAATCCCGAGATTTAATTGATCTCGCTATTTTACGTTTACATGGGGAGCAATCTCAGCAGGCCATTGATAAGGCTGAAGATGCATACCCCGTACTGGCGCCTCTGCAAAAATCGCTGGAGAAATTTCAAGGGTCAAAAGAGTACAGGCAGAAGTGTTTTTCTGCGCTGGAAATTACGAACCGCAGTCTAATCATGGACGGTATTGATTTATTAGCTAGTGATTTTGGTCTTGCGAGGACTGACAGATTATACGATGAACTGAGTGAAGCATAACGTTTAATTTGTTATGTCCTGACTGTACTGACTCCTTAACGACTTGAATCCGGCGTAGAGGAATGAGTCTTCTTTGGAGTGGATGTCTTGTTAACTCGGATACGGACTGCTTAGTGTCTGGAATCGAGTTGTGAAATGAGTCTTCTTTAGGTTGAGTGTCTTGTTTATTCTTGATATTATTATGGCATTCATTTCTATGCTCCATAACCAGCAATCATTAGCGCTTCCCATCCAGTAATAAACAATATAGGTATCGAGAATAATAAATAAACAAGTAACATGAAAGTGTAATGAGAAGATGATTTATCACAACATATGATTAATGAAATATTACCCGCAACAAATGAAAATATTACTACTATAACATTTGTTAGCTCAACCGTGCTCCTTAGTGGTCTTTCTATTAGAAACCAATAGACTCTAAATAAATAACCCTCCAGTAATGGAAGCCACAACGGTATCGTTACCCCAGACAGGATTATGATCCATCCTTTAACTGTTTTGAGTCTAATTTCCATAACCCCACAGCTCACACTAGAGCGGTACTGATGGCCTGATTAGGCCACATTTGAATACGACTCGCAAACGGCCGCCTGAAGCTCACTAGCAGGTAACTCCAGAACAGGGCCGACAGCGCGAAAACTTTTAAGATTGCGGAGAAGTTCGCCAATGTAGTTCATACCAAGACATCCATGCCAACAAGTGTCCTTTAGGGTGGGTGTCCTGTTGGTCCCGAGAAGTTAGACAGGCGGTATTTAACAAGAAAATCAATTTCACGTATTGCTTTGGGGTAAATTCGCCTGCTCAAAAAGAGAGACTCGATCTTGGAAAAAGTGAATATATAGAAATAAGGTATTTTGAAAACACTGGGCATTGGCTGCACATAGAACAGTCTGAAAAATTCAATGATGTGCTATGCGATATACTTGGTCAGTCGCGAGTAAGATGTTAATGGCATTGATACACTACAGAAGAACTTGCAAAGCCATCATTGCGAATCACATATCCATCCGAATTGGGACCTGCAGCGCAGTTTACGCCGCTATGATAGCTGCATGCTCCAAATGAAGAACAATTACGTTCACATATTATTTGCTTTTGTAAAGCTGTGTAACCAGTATAAAGAAAACTATTTTCTGATAATACTTGATAAGGAAGATAATTTCCTTTTGATAAAGTTCGTCCCGCTCCAAGTATTTGAAGACTTAAGTTCCATGATCCTTTAAGTGAATTCCATTTTATCATATCGTCATCATCTATTCCCAATGATTCGACATTATTAAGTGGTGTAAAAATAATGTTGTCCATCAAATATTTGAACAATATGTCAAATTTGTAAGGGTATTCATTCGAAACCAAAGAGGCATAATGTGGTGCTATGATAGGGTAACCTACAATTGAAGTTCCGTTATTGTCAGTATTATTATAGCCCCCCACCCCCCATGCGCTATAAGATTGGCTGGGGTTAAAATCCCATGGGTCTGGCACTTCACTTGCGCTAAGTCCAAATAATCCATACTCAGAATAACGGTGCTTAGAAAAGTAGTCTACTTGTTTTTCAGATGCTTGGCGTCTGTAATCTGACCAGATATTCCCCCACTTATCTTCCTCCATATCCATGGGAAAGAAGACAGAAGCCAATTCATCGTTGAAACCTGAACCGTCCCAGGTCGGTGGTGCACTGTTATTACCAAGCAGAACATCATTTCTTCCTGTCCCAGATGAATATGCAACAGCGACTATAAATGACTCAGAACCAAAAGTATCCCATTGAGAAGAGAGTAGGTTTCCTGAATAATCATAACCATGGCTAATTGGATGACTTTGATTGCCCGTGAGTGTATCCCAATCAATATTTCTGACCATTGCCTCAAGTTGTGATGCATCAATCCCTAAAGCCTGACAAGCTAATATCTCAGAAATTAAGGTAATTGCTGTGTCAACACTGGACCATTCTGTTTCAGCTGTTATTTGACCATTAGTGATGAAATGAGGTAGAAGACCATTATAGGTGGGAATAGCTAAAATGGCATTTTTGGTTTTATTGATTATTTCTTTTGCTGTTTCGTGATCAACATATCCGAAATCTTGGGCAATGGCTGTTGCTAATGCAAATGTAGCAATTGTCTGGACGCTTGAATAATCTTCTGATGGCCATTTAGCGCGGTCTCTAACCCAACCAGTAGTAGCATCATAACATTGACTTAAATGACTGTAGGTGAATAGAAAGACAGCCTCTGGTGTAATATAAGTAGGGCTTTGTAAAAGTAATCTAACTTGTTCAACAGTCGCATTACCACTACCTTCGATCAGCCAATTTAACATATGAACATCATTATCTGGCGTAACGGTAAACAACAAATTACGTTCCCCGCCGGTTAGACTAAACTCTTTTGATGCCAATAAGTTGTTGTTTACTCCTTTAAGCTCTATTTTAAATGTACCTGTACCATCACTTAGTGCGATTTCGATACCGGTAATACTTGGCTGATATTGAGAGTTTATATATGGCCCTAAAATATTTGTGGGATCGAGGTCATCATTTGATGATGCATTATGCAAAAGACTAGACCAAATCCCTGCCCATCCATTTGAAACAGATACAGAAGCACTTCCGCCGCCAATATCGACTTGAGTTGATCCATATGACATTTCTCCTCTGTCAGTTCCGATCCGTGTGTAATACCAATCCATAAACGAAGTTGATTCTCCCTCGTAATCATCTACAATTGCATATTTTGGGGTAATCTCTGACCATAGACTGCATGATGTATATATATCAATTGTTGTTAAAGATTTATCAGCATAAGCCAATTCCCCGCTATAACATTCAGAATTATTAATAAGAACATTTATTGGGTATGTACCATCAGATAGATTAACTTCAAATCTCCCTCTTGAGTCTGTCGTGTATAGTCCAGCCCCCATGATCTCTACAGTAGCTTCTGGGACAAGAAAACCATTTATATCAATAATTGTAGCCGTGACCGGATGTTGTTCTCCATTATCATTAGAGCCGCAACCAATGATTATAACTAACGAACTGCTTAATAATAGCCTCAAGAATGATTTACTATTGACTATTTTCACATCGTTCTCCTTACAGCATATTTGTAACAATTCCTTAATATATCAATCCAACATCAGTTGCCGGTTATCGAATGACACTTCTGCTGAATCTAGTCCTGCGGTAATGAAGTAACTCTTTGGGTGAACTTTTTAGTTGACTGAGTAGTGTGTGTCTGTGTTTGGTATTTAGCTTTCATAGAAATGGTATTCTGTTGCTCTGTGGACAATTTTATTAGTCCCTCTTTGGTGCGGGTGTCTGGATAAGTATTCGAAATCTACGCCATTAGCGAGGTGATGAACAACGCAGCAAACAAACTACTCATGCGCATTTGGCGCATTTCATGGCGCAACTCCTCTTTGAGGGTGGAGAATTCGAACAGCAGGCAATGTACCGCTAATATTCCCCGTCTCAGGGTTTTAAAGTACATATTGCCTGCGGTCGATATTGAGGTAACCTAACTACATAGTAATCTTTAGACTAGATATCATGATTTCGCAAGCCTCTTAACCACAATGTTTCAAAATAATAGAT
Organism: Candidatus Thiodiazotropha sp.; assembly: GCA_037384565.1. GTDB lineage: Bacteria > Pseudomonadota > Gammaproteobacteria > Chromatiales > Chromatiaceae > Thiodiazotropha. The sequence continues at coordinate 2,099 of JARRNW010000179.1, read as the reverse complement.
TCCAATGAACCCCCTGAGTTTCTGACTTTTTGTGAATTAATGGTCAATCAAGCATCAATATTGGAATATGTTGAGTGTGATGATAAGACTCCGCAACACCGGCACAAAGCGATGACCTGGGCGCAACGCCTGAACCATGTGTTCAACATTGACGTATCTATCTGCGAGAAGTGCAGAGGTGAAGCCAAGATAATCGCCAGTATCGAGGATCAGGTGGTCATCGACAAGATTCCATCCTTAGGTCCGTAAACGGTACATCCATGTACCACTTCTCTTCAGCACTTACAGGCCAAGGTTGCATTGCCACCACCGTCAGAGTTGTTACCTGCTACGCGGGCGCCGCCCACTTTGGACTGGTTTGTATAGCGCCGGGTATTCACATCTGACTACAGGTACAGCAGCTGAAAAACAAGTTGCTTGGTGACTTGTTGCCAGAACCAAGCCGAAAGATTCGGAACATAATACGAGGACAATCACCATTTGATCGTTGTTGTGAAAGCACTGACATTTGAAATAACCATATGATTTTGAATGGCTTTAGACTATCCCAAACGGTGACTGCTGAGATGGACACCCCGCCATCCGGCATCGTATGTGCCAAACTTGAGGTGAGGTGTTTTTACTCGACCAACAAGCAACGGGGTGTCCGCCATGAAGAATAGCCTAATCAGTATCGATCTAGCAAAGAATGTTTTCCAGGTTTGCGCCATGGATGATGATCAAAAGATCGTCTTCAACAAGAAAGTAACGCGTAAGAAATTGCTTCATACGCTTTGTCAGTTTGAACCGACAACCGTCATCATGGAAGCTTGCTATACCGCACATCCCTGGGGGCGGGCAATTCAAGCCCTCGGGCATACGGTGAAACTGATACCCCCTTACCAGGTCAAGCCTTTTGTGGTTGGCAACAAGAACGACCACAATGATGCGATCGCCATTGCCGAAGCCTCACGACGACCCAAGGCAAGTTTTGTTCCTGTGAAGTCATTGGAGCAGCAGGATCTCCAATCGCTGCAGCGCATTCGTGAACGATTGATGAAGCATCGAACCGCCACGGGTAATCAGTTACGAGGGTTGCTCGCTGAGTATGGCGTTGTGCTACCGAAGGGGCTTCGTTACCTTCGCACCCAGGTACCCTTGATCCTTGAAGATGCAGAACAGCCTTTGACTGTCGTGGCCAGAGACTTTATCCATCGCCTCTATCAAGAGCTTGTTGGTCATGACAAACAGATCGGTGAGATTGAGAAAGAACTCGCTGCACTGGTTGAGCAAAATGATGATTACCAGCGTTTACTCACCATCCCGGGGATCGGCCAGATCATTGCCACCACCTTACTGGCCTCCGTGGGTGATGCGCACTATTTCAAGAATGGTCGTCAGATGGCTGCCTGGATAGGGCTCACGCCGCGCCAGCATGCCAGTGGCGAAAAAAGTCGCATGCTGGGGATCAGTAAGCGGGGTGATCGCACTTTGAGGAAGATGCTGATCCATGGCGCACGAACGGTATTGAATTGGTGCGAATCGAAGACGGATAAACTCAGTCTCTGGCTCAAGGCGCTGAGTAGTCGAGCACATCCCTGCAAGGTGATTGTTGCTCTAGCCAACAAGCTGGCGCGGATTGCCTGGGCTGTGCTGGCATCAGGCAAACCCTATCAGGCCCAGACCGTCTGAAAGTGGATTAGCCAACAAACAGTATTGAAAAACGACAGGAGTCATACCCGATACGGTGAAACAGCGGTGATGAAACAATAACGGTTTACCCCTGCCAGAGCCTGGTCCGGGACATCGGTCATCAAGACCTTGTGACTGCAGAGGCGGTGGGGGTTCTTAAATCTCATCAGGGCTCGGTACATCAAACGTACCACTATGAAGCCGGATATATGTCTAAGACCGTTTTTCCTCAGACTGTAAAACCTTGGGTAGATGAATATGAGGCAAAAAATGATTACTTAATACTTGACAGATCTGGGGTGTCCATATATGCTCCCGGTACTCCTCATTGGCACCCGTGCGGCTCCTTCCCTAAAGTTCCCTCCTCCTTGAGGTGCGCACGGGCGTTTCTTCGGGCACCCTTGCCTTCGCCTACATGTTCCCTTCTT
>JARRNW010000178.1:0-7103 GCA_037384565.1 Candidatus Thiodiazotropha sp. | reverse complement strand
TCCAGCACACCTTCGCGTTTGAGAATTTTTTCCCGCAGCATCTCCCGGTTACTCATGGTGCCGGTGAACATCATTGCATTCATGCTGTCGAGGTAGCCATGCAGAACATCAAAAATCTGGTGCTCAGTGAGTCTTAACAACCGATCCTTCTGCTGCTCCGCGGAGTAAATCGTAACCACAGACATAATCAAGATGAATATCAATGCCATGGGGGTGATGATCTTCCACTGAACGGAAATAGCTTTTGTCATGAAAAAACCTGGTCGTTGACTTATATGTGTACCATTAATTTCGGCAAACGGTAGCAACTCTTGAATTCCGCGCGTACGAGTACTCCTTTCAACAGGCTAAAGAATCACTCGGCGCTCCCGACATAATGAGTGTAATTCAACATAGGCAACAGGGTTGATACTGACGACCCTATATTGCCCATATCGGTAACGAGGGTAACCCTGCCCAGCGTGGTTTTGCTCACCACGGGGAGAGACGAGATGCGTAAAATCACCTATCCTTTACTTGTAGCCATGATCTTCGCCGCTCCTATGGTCCATGCCAGTCAGGTGTTGGCCATGCAGTCCGGTTGCCTGGGTTGCCACAAGACCGATGCCAAGCTGGTGGGGCCGGCGTTTCAGGATGTCGCCCGGAAATACGCCGGGGATGCCGACGCAGTTGATCGGCTCGTCAACAAGGTTAAATCCGGCAGTGCGACTGGCGAACCGCTGATCTGGGGCACGATCATGATGCCACCCAGTTCAGCCAGCGAGGAGCATATTCGCGGCGTCATCCAATGGATCATGACACTAAAATAAACACTGGCAATACAACGCGATTACCGAGTTCTGGGGACCCCTCGGTTCGACTGCATCAACAATCCAATAATCAGAACATAGGAGCGTATATGAGCAAAACACTACCCCTTGCTTTGCTGACGACCGTTTCAGCCACACTCCTGCTGAGCGCCTGTAGTGCCGGCCCGGCACCGGTCAGTTACAAAACCGATGTCAAACCCTTGATCGATCACTACTGCTCTGAGTGTCATCTACCCGGAGGCGCTGGGGCCGAGGCAAGCGGTTTCGTGACCCAAACCTACGAAAGCCTGATGAAAGGTACAAAATTCGGTCCGGTCATCGTTGCCAATGATCCGGCTTCAAGCTCCTTATACCGGCTGATCGCGGGCAAGGCCGATCCTTCCATCCGGATGCCTCACAGCAAAGAGCCGATGAAGGACGCGGATATCCAAACCATTGAAAACTGGATCGCCCAGGGGGCTCAGAACAACTGAACCCGGGAATCGAAGCGACACAACGCCCCACCCAAAAAGCCATGTCTGAGACATGGCTTTAACCCGTCAGAGCCAACCGCCAATTCCCGCCCCTCTTTTTATGCGGGTTTTGAACCGTTATCATGCCCGGATCGTAGATCCATGAGGCCCTCATGGCAGTGCCTCAAAACAAAGGCTCAAAACGGACACCCAAGACAGAAACCCGTTGAAAAACCACTAACCAGACCAGCAATTTAGCTTTGGCATTGCCGGCATCATCCACCAAGAGGACACCATGATCAGACCCCAAATAACCCTATTCCTGTCGCTATTGCTGCTGATCTTCAATCCAACCCTGGCGCAGGCCGAACCGGTGAAAGTTTTAATGAAAACCTCCCAGGGCGATATACAGCTCAGTCTCGACCGGGACAAAGCACCCCAATCCGTCGATAACTTCGTTCAATACGTTAAAAGTGGTTTTTATGACGGCACGATTTTTCATCGTGTGATCAAGGATTTCATGATCCAGGGTGGCGGTTTTACCTCGGACATGCAGAAAAAACCCACCCGATCCCCTATCCAGAATGAGGCGAAGAACGGACTCAAAAACAAACGGGGCAGCATCGCCATGGCGCGTACTTCGGCCCCCCATTCGGCAACCGCTCAGTTTTTCATCAATCATAAGGACAACGGTTTTCTCGATTACCCAAGCCAGGACGGCTGGGGCTACGCCGTGTTCGGCGAGGTCACACAGGGCATGGAGGTGGTGGACCGGATAGCCGGACTGGCTACTGGGGTTCGTAACGGGATGCGTGACGTGCCCTTGGAGACCGTCACCATCGAGAAAGTCAGCATCGTCGAATAATCAATTCCTGAATCCGTGGATTCATGACGGCACAGTGTGCAAGCTATTGTCTCCTCGGCGGAAAATATTTTTTAAACATTAACCCAAAAGGCATACACATGATTACATTAACAACCAATCTGGGTCCCATTCAGATCGAACTGGACGAGACGAACGCACCCAAAACCTGCGAAAACTTCAAACAGTATGTTCAGGACGGTTTCTTCGACGGCACCATCTTTCACCGGGTCATCGACAATTTCATGATCCAGGGCGGCGGATTCCAGCCGGGTATGATTCAAAAACAGACCCGCGATCCGATTGAAAACGAGGCCAAGAACGGCCTCTCCAACGAGATCGGCACCATCGCAATGGCCCGCACCATGGAGCCCCACTCCGCCACCGCCCAGTTCTTCATCAACGTTGCCAATAATAAGTTTCTCGATCATCCGGGCCAGGATGGCTGGGGTTACTGCGTTTTCGGCAAGGTAGTCAGCGGTATGGATGTGATCAACCAGATCAAGGGTGTGGATACCACCACCCGCGCCGGTCACCAGGATGTGCCCGTGGAGGACATCGTCGTTGAAAAGGCAGAAGTCACGGAGTGAGTGAACACCTTTTTATCTCAGACCTTCACCTGTCCGCTACCGGGGCGGACAGACTCGGTCTGTTTCTGCGGTTTCTCAAAACCCGGGCGCGCCACGCATCGCACCTCTACATCCTGGGTGATCTGTTTGATGCCTGGGTAGGTGATGACGATCAACAGGCGCCGATCCCGGATATCAAGCAGGCCCTGCGTGAACTCACCGATTCGGGTGTCGAACTGTTTCTGATGCACGGCAACCGGGACTTTCTAATCGGCGAACAGTTCTGCACAGAGACCGGCGCCCAGCTGCTGCGGGACCCGAGTCTGGTGGATCTTTTCGGCACCCCCACACTACTGATGCACGGGGACCTGTTATGCACCGATGACCTGGCCTACCAGCAGTTTCGCAAGCAGATCCGCAGCCCTGAGACGATCCGTCATTTCCTCTCTTTGCCCCTCGAACAGCGCTTTGAACTGGCCCGGCAGTATCGGGCGCAAAGCGGTGAGGCAAACGCGGCAAAAGCGGATGACATCATGGACGTCAATGAGCAAACGGTCGTGGAATATCTTGCACGCTACGGGGCAGGACGTTTGATCCATGGGCATACCCACCGACCGGGGGATCATAACCACCCGCTGGAAGAGCGTGTGGTAACCCGGCATGTACTGCCTGAATGGCGAGACGATGGGAGCGGTTTCCTGACGGTCACCGCACAAGGTGTACGTCGGGAATCTCTGGGGCCGGCTCCGGCATGACCTGACCGGGCATAGTCATCACCTCTAAGCCCTCCGGTCGTTCAAACAACGCCTCAGGCGGGGTTTCCACACGGGTAAAATCGATCAGGCGCCATACCACCCCCTTGGCATCCCTGCTGTGCAACGGCAGCCCTTTCTGCAACAGCGCAGTGGGGGCGTAGACCTGTACGGCATCGTCGCACGGATCCCGGTAGGCTTGCGGTATTCGATCCAGCGTCAGACGCTGTTGTCGGGCCAGGGTCTCCCGATATTCATGCATCGCCGCGATACTCTCGGGCATCAACCCGGGAACCACCCAGCCATCCTCACAGACCTGATCACCCAGGCGTAACTGCCAGTGTTGCGGCACTCGTCCCGCAACCCGAGGCGCCGATTCCCCGGGCAGTTGTCGCAGGTTCAGTTCCGGGGGCCGGGACTGTGTATCGGACGGCTCAGCCGGGGGTATGACAAGTACCGTCCGCTCTTCCAGATTGATGCTGTAGATGACCTTATCGCGTCGATCGAATAGCAGGTAACCATCCCCGTCTTCACCCTCATCCTCCCGCATCATCTGCGAGGAAACCCACACTCGGGTGATACCGGGTTCCCGATCGCCCTCCTGGACCTCATAGGTGAGACGATCCACCGGGCTGATATCCCGGGCGTTGACCAGACCGGTCATAACGACCAACCACAAACCGCAGAGAGGTCTCAGGATTTGCATAGTGCCTCCAATCGTTTCAATTCGTCGCGGCTGAACCCAGCCTGTTCCCGGGCCTGACGATGCAGGGGACAGCGGATCTCCCCTTTGACATAGTCGTGTAACAGTTCGAAATAGGTCTCTTCAGGATCCACGCCCCGCTGCTCACACAGATAGTGAAACCAGCGACTGCCACTCTGCACATGCCCCACCTCCTCGCGCAGGATGACCTGCAGAGCCGAGACCGTCTGGTGATCTCCGATATCCTTGAAGCGCGCCATGATACCCGGGGTGACATCCAGCCCCCGGGCTTCGAGCATGCGCGGCACCAGGGCCATCCTCACCAGAGGATCATGGGCTGTTCGCAGGGCCATCTCCCAGAGCCCGTTATGGGCGGGGTATTCACCGTAATCGACCCCCGCCTGGCGCAGCCGTTCCCGCAACAGGCGAAAATGGGCAACCTCGTCCAGGGCCACCCGGATCCAGTCCCGGTAAAAGTCCTCAGGCAGTCCAGGAAAACGCTGCACGGCATCCCAGGCCAGATTCACGGCGTTGAATTCGATGTGGGCCAGGGCATGGATCAGCGCCAACCGCCCTGTCTCACTGCCGATCCTCCTACGGGGCAGTTCATGGGGATGAACCAGAACGGGACGCGGGGGATGACCGGCCACCCACAGATCATCAGCCGGGGTCCATCCGCTGAGCAACAGGTTACCCGCTTCCCAGGCGGAAGCCACCGTCTCGCTGAGATCCAGTTTCCGCTCCACCGACGAGCACAGAAGACAGGCGCGGGCCGCCTGGTAGAGTGAGTCCGTGCCTAGTGTCATAGCTTTAACCCGATTACCAAATCCATCACATTGGTGCCAGTGGGTCCGGTGGTGATCAGATCCCCCGTTGCTTCCAGCAGTGCTCCCGAGTCGGCCCGGGCCAGGTATTGCTTGGGGTCGAAACCCTCCTGGCGGGCACGGGCCAGGGTTTCACCGTTCACCAGGGCCCCGGCATCTTCGGTGGGGCCATCACTGCCATCACTGCCGGCGCACAGCATCAGGCAGTCGGTTTGCCCCTCCAGGGCCATCGCGGCGGCCAGTGCCAGGTGTTGATTGCGCCCCCCTCTACCGGGCTGCACTGGCAGTTTGACGGTGGTCTCACCTCCCCAGACTGTCACTCCGGAAGGCCCCTCAATCAGTTCCTGGGCCAATCTCAACCCCACGGCCTCGGCGTCCCCCTCGAGCACACCCGGCACCGTCCGGGCCACATAACCCAGAGCCATTGCCCGGCTTGTAGCGGCCAGCTTGGCGGCCTCCAGGTTGGCAACGATGTGTAACTCCGGCCCGGAAGTCGGCAAACCCTGCCCACGTCGCTGCTCAAGCCCTGTGGTCAGTGCTTCGGACAGCCATTGCGGTAACCTCAGTTCCCCAAGCCTGCCTTGCAGATCGGGCTCCGGAACCAGCAAACCGGAACCGATGGCGCCGGGCAGGTCACCGGGCACATCGGAGATGGCAAGCAGTATCACCTCGCGATTCCCCACCCAGGACAACAACCCACCCCCCTTGATCCGGGACAGTCCCTTGCGCACCCGGTTCATGGAAACGATGTCCATGCTACTGCCGAGTAGCCAATGGTTGGTACGGGCGAGAAATGCCAGGTCGACCCCGTCGACCGGGACCTCCACCAGACTGGAAGCACCACCGGAGATCAGAACCAGCAGTGGCAGGTCCTGATCACCTGTATCGAGAAATTCCACAAGGCGTCTCCCCGCCTGTAAACTCGACTGCGCAGGAACAGGATGCGCCGCCTCGATCCCCTCCCAACCCCTTTCCCGGCAAAAACGCCCATCCAGGTGATCGGTTTTGCTGATCAGCAGCACTCGACGGATACCCTTTCCCTGCTGTTCCCAGGCCCCTCTGGCCATGGACTGGGCGGCCTTACCCAGGGCGATCAGTTCAACATCCCGGGAGGGTGGATGGGCTGCCAGCCAGTCGGAGACGGCCACATCCCCCGCAACCCGTCGCAGGGCAGCCTGGAAGATCTCAAGCAGATTCCTGTGGGCTTCGGCGTGTGACATTCTGGGGTTATCCTTCATCTGGTGTAATGCACGATTGACTTTGAAATGGAATCCACTCCGGGGCGATCGTTATGATCCTTGATAATTGCGTCCCGTGGAAACCAGTCTTTGCAGCCTGAGGATACCGCATAATCGGGTATGAGAAAGGCCGCCTCGTGGGTTACACTGGATTCCTATTTTCAAACTCTCCGGGAGCAGAGCGTTGGGAAGCATACAGTTACGTCGGAACTTCAGCCGTAACATCCTGATCCGGATGATAATCCTCTCGGTGGTGATCGCCGCGCTGCTTGTCTGGAAGTACGACTTCATCAACATGTCTACTTTAGGGATCAGCTCAATTCCACCGGACTGATCATCAACGGCACCATTGTTGGCCTGTTCACGATCGGCATCCTGCGCATGATCGCCATCTTCCTGCACTATGTCTCGGAAGAGAACGGGGTAATCCGGTTTCTGCGCAACCTGCGCGAAGGCGTGGCGGATCCCCTCAACCAAATCCCCAAACGGGCCATCATCGCGAACCGTTATCGCACCATGCAGGGACTCTACAAGGCCAACTGCCCGATCAACCATGGATCCCTGGCATCCACCCTGGTGGCCAACGAAAGCACCCGCAACAGCCTGCCCAAGTTCATCAACAACATCCTGATCCTGACCGGCGTGTTCGGCACCATCGTGTCCCTGTCCATCGCCCTGATCGGCGCATCCGACTTACTTGCCACCTCGGTCGATGTGGGTGGCATGGGCATGGTGGTCCACAATATGTCCACGGCGCTTTCCACGACTTCCACTTTTCCCGAACTCTCGCGCCGGAACAGTATGTCCTCGTGCAGGCCCGAGAAGATAAACGCGCCGTCGCCGGATTTCGCCAGCGCGACAATGGTCATGTGTTTTTCCTCGTCCATTTTTTCG
>JARRNW010000177.1:0-7572 GCA_037384565.1 Candidatus Thiodiazotropha sp. | reverse complement strand
CTCCGGAAGGTGCGTCGGATCCCCGAACGATCTGGCTGTCCGCAATGAAATAATTGTTACCATCCTGAGAACGGGCCTGCTCGCAGGCGTGATAAGCCTGGGTGATGTAGTCGTTGCCATTGGTGAAATCCTTGGACGAAAAGGCGACGCCGATGCTGCAGGTGGGTTGCATATCGCTTTCGGTCAGATACTTGGATTCGATTCCGTCACAGATACGCTGGGAGATCTTTTCGATCTGGGCTCTGTCCTGCTCGGCGGAGAGGATAGTGAAGCTGTGATCCCCAAAGCGGGCCAGGATGTCCTGGTGGGTTGTTACAGTACGCAGCATGCCCGCGATTTCGAGCAGCAGGGCATCGCTGGCCTTGATGCTGGTGATACTGCGAATATCGGTGAAGTTATCCAGCGTGATGTAATACAGGGTCTGGGGATTCTGACCCGGGTTGGCCATACGCTTGATCTCTTCATCGCTTGATCTCTTCATCAAGCTGCGACAGGAAATATTGTCGATTATAGAGTCCGGTCTGGACGTCCTGGGTACTCAGGAGCCTGAGTTTTTCCTCGACTTCACGGGTAATCGACTGATCATGGATCATCACCTGTGTGCAGGGCTCACCATCGATACTCGCGGGTGTGAAGTGGAGATTCGCGCTGAATTTGGTGCCATTTTCGCGCACGCAGGTGGTTTTCATCTCACTGCTGTGTTCGCTGTCGGCACTTAGCTTGCGCAGCAATTTCTTGAATTCCGTATGTTCCGAAGGTGCAATCATGTCCATGATTGGCAGCCCCTCGATCTCATCTTCACTGGCCAGTCCGAACAACTCCAGATAGGCCCGGTTCGCGGTGACATGCATTCCTTCATGCACATAGGCGATGGCATCACGGGAGCTTTCGGTCAGGGCGTCACAACGTTCTTCAGCCTCTTCCAGATTGCGTTCTACGTGTTGCAGTTTGCGCAGATTCTTGAGGTTCTTGAATTCGCGGAGTATGACCTGTACCAGATGAGGCAGATCCTTGCGGTCGACCAGGTCGGTGATTCCCTGGCTCATCAGCTCGACACGCTGTTCTCCACTGGGTTCATCGCATACCGCGATGACCGGTGTTGCTGAGCCGATTGCGCCTAGCAGGGCAAGCAAGTGGGTGGTCTCCAGGGCATCGCCTTCAACGGTGTAGATCAGCAGATCCAGGCGGCGCTTCATCTTCAGTTCATCACTCAGGGCTGTGGTGTCGTGAGCGATCATTGAAGCATGGGCCGCGATTCCCTGGTTGCGCAGGGCGTCCAGATAGGTCTCTACTTCCGGAGTCGTGTTTCCTAAAACCAGTAACTCTATTGCTTCTTCTGGCATAGTGTACGGTCCTGTTACAAATGCGTAGGAATTTGTTGTGTAATCATTTGATACTCACCTGTGGTGAGTATCAAATGCGATGAAAAAAAGCTTGTTTAGCCGTTTCCTGGGACAAGTCTCAAAATATTTCGTTACTCTGTCTGCGTCGCTCTCTCACCGCCTCGGCGAGGGCTTCCAGCAAAGGGACACTGTCATCCCAGCCAATACAGGCGTCCGTGATGCTTTGTCCATAGGTTAACGCCTGGCCTTCAACTCTATCCTGTCGGCCGGGAGTGAGAAAACTTTCAATCATTGTACCCATAATGCGGTTGTCTCCCCGCGCCACCTGACTGGCTACGTCCCGCCCGACCAGCAGCTGTCGGGCATGTTGCTTGCGGCTGTTGGCATGGCTGAAATCGATCATCAGACGAGGTTTGAGTCCGTTGCTCTGCATCTCCTCCGAGGCGATGTTGATGCTCTCCGAGTCGTAATTAGGGCGGCTGCCGCCTCTTAGTATGACATGACAATCCGGGTTGCCGTGGGTTGAGAAGATCGCCGAGTTACCCTGTTTGGTGACAGAAAGGAAATGATGCGGGCGGGATGACGAACGGATCGCATCCAGTGCCACCTGCATGCTGCCATTGGTGGCGTTCTTGAATCCCACCGGGCATGAGAGGCCCGAGGCCAGTTCCCGGTGCGCCTGGCTTTCCGTGGTACGGGCGCCGATCGCGCCCCAGCTGATCAGGTCAGCGATGTACTGGGGACTGATCAGGTCCAGGTATTCGGTACCGGCAGGCATTCCCAGCTCATTGATGTCGAGCAGGAGTTTTCGAGCCAGTCGCAATCCATTGTTGATCTCGAATCGGTCATCCAGGGTTGGGTCGTTGATCAGACCCTTCCAACCGACCGTGGTCCGGGGTTTCTCGAAGTAGACCCGCATGACGATCTCCAGGTCGCCCTTCAGGCGGTCGCGTACCGGTTTGAGTCGTCGGGCGTAGTCGAGGGCCGCTTCCGGGTCGTGCACCGAACAGGGACCGATGATGACCAGGAGTCGGTCATCCTCATCCTGAAGGATACGGTGGATTGCCTGGCGGGCCGAGAATACGGTTTCCGCTGCCTGTTCGGAAATGGGCAATTCCTGATGTATCTGTGCCGGAGGGCTCAGCTCCATGATGGCTTTGATACGAAGGTCGTCGGTCTGTTTCATGCGATACGGAGTCGGTTGGGACTGAAAAGCGGTCAATTATACATACATCAGGACGCTCAGCGAGTGCTCATGATATCTGAAACCGGTTGGTGATCCCGTGAGTTCCGAAATGTTCAACCTCGTGAACTTTGTGCTTATCCCGCTCCCTTGAAAAACGGTCCCGGTTAAAATATCAATTACTACACTAGGTATCTGCCTCACCCACAGGGTGGTTGTTCGATGAGTGATCACATCCGTCATGAGACCTTTTTTCGCCCACTTGAACGGGAGCGTGAGTCCCTGACCCTTCCGGCGTCTCTGTTCAACCTCTGCAGTCTGTTACACAAGCGCTCGGATGACGAATATGTGTTCGTACCGATTCGCAGCATGCAGTTTATGGCCGTGATGGCTAAGGATGAAATCTTCTTCGTGGATCTGCACGGCGGGTATGCCGTCCAGGACGGAGAGGGCGGACGGCTGATTGTGATGGCCTGGGAGTTCCGACCCCGCAGACCCCGGGAATCCCTGACGGAACCTGTGAACATGGATCTGGTTCACTACCGGGAGGGAGGGCGAGAGCTGCAGCGCCGGATTATGAGTGAATTTCCTGCGGCCCTGGAATTAATGGCTAAAAGAACCGAGCCTGCCGGGAAAAAGGGCAAAACGGGTGTGATACTACCCTTCAGGCAATTCCCCGGGTAGTGCCTTCAATCCCCTGTAAAGTGTCGGGATGATGGTCGGAAACTTTGTGAAACAATTCCTGAGTAAATTAGTCAGAATATTCGAATAAACTGATAAAGCAGGAGTTATCCTATGAACGGTCTGATTGCTAACTTTCCTTACAATGGCGTGGTCACGGTTAATCGTGTCATTCTCAAACCCGGTTTCACGGTCGATGATCTCCAGGAAAGGGTCGCGGAATTGTGCGAGAACGTCAAAACCTACCACTCTGATACGGGATTCGTCGGGGGGTTCGTAGCGCTCAACAGCGGTATGGTATCCAACGAGGGGTCCACCATCGGGCAGGCGGTCGAGAGCGGTCTGGCGGGCAAAGAGGCCTTGATCGTCACCTTCTGGAACAGCTTTGCGGATCATGAGCAGTCCCATCGCAGCGACACCTTTCAACCGTTGTTCAAAAAGGTTCTGGAACTCTGTGAGAACGGTAACGAAGAGATTGCCTACGAAATGCTCTGGTCCGGCAAGGCCTATTCCGAAGAAGAGGCCCGGGCGGCCCAGGAAGCGAAAGCGCTGTATGCCGCCTGAGGCAGTGAATTTTTAATCTGCGATTGCATCGTCCTCTGCATACACGGCACCGGATGGGAAGGGGTAGCCCGGATGGAGCGAAGCTCCATCCGGGCTACGAGTTTGCGAGCGTAGTAATGAGGAGAAAGCCGTGTGCGAAGCACACACATCAATTCAACACTCAAAATTAATAATTCAAAATTATTGTATTTATCGTGTAAGGGCCATAAACAGCCGGGGCAACTGCTCCGGCAGTCGCTCAACCCGGTCTATGACCGTGAAGTGATTGCCAAAGATATCCCGTACATAGCGGTCGGCCTGGGGGTCCAGGTTGATGCAGTAGGTATAGATGCCTTCCTGGTCGGCTTCCTGGACCGCCTTGCGACTGTCCTCGATGAGCAGACGGTCGTCATGTACATCGATGTCCGAGGGCTCGCCGTCGGTCAGGACCAGCAGCAGTTTCTTGTCCGCCTGGCGTGCGCTCAGGTAGCGGCTGGCATGGCGGATCGCCGCCCCCATACGGGTCGACCAGCCCGCCTGGAGGGCGGCCAGGCGTCCCTTGACCTCATCGTTCCAACGTTCCCCATAGCCCTTGATGTGCTGGTAGCGCACCTCGTGCCGGGTGTTGGAGGAGAAGCCGGCGATGGCAAAATTATCGCCTAACTGGTCGATGGCCCAGCCGAGTAGGGAGACTGCCTCCTGACTCAACTGCAGAATGCTCTGCTGACACCCATCGGGAATTTGGTCCACTGATTCGGAAAGATCCATCAGCAGCATCACCGCGATATCCCGGCCATCATTACGGTGGCTCATATTGATACGGGGGTCGGGGTTGGTACCGCTCTTGTACTCGATCAATGAACGGATGGCCACATCCAGATCGAGTTCACTGCCATCCTCCTGGTAGCGCACCCGCACATATTGCTGCGGCTTGAGCAGATCGAGCAGCCGTTTTAGCTGTTTCGCCAGGGCCTGATGTTTGTTCAGCAGGGCGTCGATCTGGGCTGCGTTGCCGGTGGGGTGGAGGCTTTCGTAGAGACTGACCCAATCCGGGTTGTAGGTCTTGCTCTTATAGTCCCATTCCGGATAGTGGCGGGGGGGAAGTCCTTCGATCTCCTCCTCGGAGCGCTTGCGCTTGTGCTCCGCATCAAACATCTCCTCTTCGTCTCCCTCTTCGATGTAGATCCAGAGGTGACGGTTGTCGTCCCGGTAGCTCACCTCGGTGTCGGTAAAGTAGACATTGGCGGCCAGGTCAGCCTGACGCCGGGTGCGGGCGATGAAGGCGATGGCGAGCGCGGCAATCTGTGGGGTATCGGACTCACCGCTGTTGATCAGGGTATTGAACTTGTCGATGAACTCCAGCAGGTCGGGATTGGTGTAGCCATGTTGGGGATTCAACGCGGCGTGGGAGAACATCGCCAATCGGTGGCGGATACAGGATTCCCGTTGCGGATCACAATCCTGTTCGCCGGGGGCGGGGTGCAGGGCGAGGAAAAGCTTACCCAGCCCCGGATACTCCCCCATGGCCAGACGGTCGACCCGGGCATCCTCGAAGGTCTCGATGGCGACCCGCTGGAAGGGGCTGTAATTGTCGGCTACCACCTGCTTCGACCAGCGTTGGTGAGCCGCCACGTGTGCCAGCAGGGCACGATAGCGGTTGATACCGGACACCTCCTGATACGCGTCGTAGACATCGGGTATGCGAATGCCGAGGCTGTCGTAGTAAGGCATCGGCTTGCGCAGTTCGTCGAAACCCTCGGAGTAGGGGACGAAGTGGGCCTTGTTGCGCCACAGGGATTTCATGGTGAGATCGAGCTGGCGTTCATGGTCCGCGAACAGGGTGCCGTGACGCTCCCGGTGCAGAATCGCACGGCTGTCCGCCGATTGCAGACTGAAATAGTCGATCTGACGTTGCGGGTGGGTGGCGTAATTGCGTACCCCGTAATCGACCCAGTTATGCAGTCCTTCGCAGGAGAGCTGACTGAGCAGGTAGGGCAGTTTTTTCAGCAGATCGGGCAGACCGGGACTGGGTATGGTGGTGTGAAAACCGTGGATCGACCCGCTGGTGCGCTCAGACATATCAAGCAACATGGCGATGAAACTCGACAACAACTGTTCACTGCCCAGTCGGCGGCTTGCCTGGGGCAGCATCTGCAGAAACGGTAGAATCGCCTTGCCGTTGGGGCTGCGGGAGAACTTCCATACCGTCTGTGATATCAGTGGAATGACCGCTTCGCCGGCCCGCGCGGCAATCTCCGGCAGTTCCTCAAGGAAGACGATCACGGGTTCCACGCCCCGGCCAATTCGGCAGGTCAGTGAAGCACCTTCGAGAAAGGCCTCGATCCCGGTTTCACTCAAATGACGATGGGCATTGTCCATCACGTCATCGAAGATCGGGTCGATCTCCTTGAAGCCGCAGTTGAGTCGTGTTCTATCAGACATACGGGTTGGGTGATTCTGAATTTTGAATGTTGAATTTTAAATTGATGAGAGCGCTTCGCGCTCGCTTATTTAATAACAAGCGTGAGCGAAGCGAACACCGGAATTCAAAATTCACCGAATTGACCGACCGATCACCCAAACACCGCCTCGATGGCGTGGTCCAGGGTGGCGACGATATCCCGGTCGTCGGTGATCGGTCGCACCAGGGCCATGCGGCAGGCAGCAGTGGGCTTAATGCCACGCTTGATCAGTCGGGCGGCATACACCAGCAGACGGGTGGAGATGCCCTCGTCGAGACCATGGCCCTTGAGGTTGCGGGCAGTTTCACCGATCTTCACCAGGCGGCCGGCGTGTGCCTCATCGACACCGGTCTCACGGGCGATGATGGCACTTTCCAGTTGCGCTGGAGCATAGTCGAAATCCAGGGCGGAGAAACGCTGCTTGGTCGATTGCTTGAGATCTTTCATCAAGCTTTGGTAACCCGGGTTGTAAGAGATCACCAGCTGAAAATCTTCATGTGCACTGACCACCTCGCCTTTCTTGTCCAGTGGCAGGGTGCGGCGGTGGTCGGTCAGCGGGTGGATCACCACGGTGGTGTCCTGGCGGGCCTCCACCACTTCGTCCAGGTAGCAGATGGCGCCGATGCGCGCGGCGGTGGTGAGTGGGCCGTCGAGCCAGCGGGTACCTTGGCTGTCGAGCAGGTAGCGTCCCACCAGATCGGAGGCGGTCATATCCTCATTACAGGCGACGGTGATCAGCGGTTTACCGAGGCGCCAGGCCATATACTCCACAAAGCGGGACTTCCCGCAACCCGTGGGCCCTTTGATCATCACCGGAAGGCGTTCGGCATAAGCCGCCTCGTAGAGTTCGACCTCATCTTCCTGGGGTTGATAGTAGGGCTCTTGTTGGATCACATATTGGTGGCTGTTGGCACTCATGATGGCTCCGGATACTGGGGGGCTCGGGATATGGCCGGTATCTTACTCCTTAGCGACAGTAGTGTCGTGGTACCGAACCCGTCTATCTGTAGCGGACTGGATGGTGTACGTATCTTCAGTGCTTGCATCACCTTGTTCAGCCGTTAAAATTTCTGCTCGTATTATGGATCATAGACTAAAGATGAATATTCGCGCCCTGCTGCAAGACCACGTTCGCCAGATCATGACTGAGATCGGTATTCCTGCCCATTACAGTGCTCATGTCGCACCCAGTAAAAATTCGAAATTCGGTGACTACCAAGCCAACGGTGCCATGGCTGCCGCGAAAGCGATGGGTAGTAATCCCCGTGAACTGGCACAAACCATCTGCGACAAGCTGTCGCTAAACGGCATTGCCGAGAAGATCGAAATTGCCGGACCGGGTTTTATCAATATCTCATTG
>JARRNW010000176.1:0-7169 GCA_037384565.1 Candidatus Thiodiazotropha sp. | reverse complement strand
CGCAGCGGCCTCATCCCCATCATCAACGCCATGGCGGCAGCCGGGGTGGTCAGCCTGCCGGGCATGATGACCGGTCAGATCCTCGGCGGCACCCCGCCCCTGGAAGCGGCAAAGTACCAAATCCTGATCATGCTGTTGATCTCGGCGGGGACCGGTTTCGGGGCTACCGCGGCGGTGTGGATTGGTTCTCGGCGCTTGTTCGACGAGCGTGAGCGACTGCGCCTCGAACGCCTCAAGTCCCCAGATTGAGCAGAGCACGGCGGCCCAACGAAGTCAGAGTCCAAACTCGCAGCCCTCGCACAGGGAACGAGAGTAAAGTAAGTGCCATTCGGATCAGAGCCCGATATCGCAGCCCTCGCACAGGGAGCGGTAGAGTTCCAGGTCGGAGTGCCCGAAACAGCAGGCGATGATGGTCTCGAACCGTTCGCGCCACTGATGCATGACCCCCAGGGCCAGCTCCCCGGCAGGTTGCTTAGGATAACCATAAACCCCGGTGCTGATGGCGGGAAAGGCAATGCTCCTGGCTCCCTGCTCCCAGGCCAGGGCCAGACTGTTCTCGTAGCAGGCACGTAACAGGCTGGCCTCGCCACGCTCACCCCCCTGCCAAACCGGGCCTACTGTATGGATCACCCAGGATGCGGGCAACTGAAAGCCCGGGGTGATCTTTGCCTGCCCCACCGGGCACCCCCCCAGGGTACGGCACGCCGCGAGTAGTTCGGGACCGGCGGCTCGATGGATCGCCCCGTCGACACCGCCACCTCCCAGCAGGGAACTGTTAGCCGCATTGACGATGGCATCCACTTCCAGGGCGGTGATGTCCGCCTCTACGATACATATCCTGCCCATAACGATCTGATATCCGGTATCCTGTAGTGGGTTTGAAGTCACCCGTCCGGTGCCGGCAAGGAGTCGGTTTCCGCTCACCCACCAGGTCACTGAACTGGGACTGTCGAGGAATTATATACCGTCCCACCGGGATACATCCGCCATGAATCACTCCACCCTGAATCTGTTGCTGCTGCTGATGCTGGTCTTATGGTTCTGGCGGGACAGCCTGCGCATCCGGGAAAACGCCCTGCAGATCGGCCGCCGTGCTTGTAATAGTCACGGGGTGCAACTACTCGACCAGACGGTAGCCCTGCATCGGGTGGGACTGCGATGGACCCCGGCCGGTCCTAAAATACGCCGTGTCTATGCCTTTGATTACAGCATGGAAGGGTCGGGACGGCGTACCGGTTACCTGGTGATGTTGGGCAACACTAACACAAGCCTACACTTGGATCTGCCAAAGGAGCCGGAGCGGGAAGAGGAACAACTGAGTCAGGATCAGACCTGATATGCCCCACTGTGCAAGCACTCAGGGACGAGTGGCTGGACTTGCGAGTGGCCGATCTGCCGCGGAGCTAACCGCCATTCTCTCGCTTCGCCGCGCTCTTGCCGCCCTTGAGTGAGACACTACTCTAGGGGGGGTTACTTAACCACTTTGAGCGAGGGACGCCCGCTGGAAGGTGGTGTGGGGTCTGGCTCATCGTCCGGGACACCGTCCACTTCTGGATCCTCATCCGGGAATAACATACCCTGGCCGTTCTCCCGGGCATAGATCCCCAGAACGGCACTGGGTGGTATCAGGATCTCCTCGGCCATCCCGCCGAAACGGGCGCTGAAGCTGATCCAGTCATTCCCCAGCACCAGTCCGGATATTGCCGAGGGATCAACATTGAGGATGATACGACCACCCTCTACGAAGCGCCGGGGCACTTGCGCGCCCTGACTGTCGGCATTCACCATCAGATAGGGCGTCTTGCCGTTATCCACCAGCCATTCGTACAGGGCCCGCACAAGGTAGGGACGATTAGAGGTCATCTCCGACATGACTGTTAGCCGCGCATTTCCTGCTCTGCTTCGGAAAGACTCTTGATAAAGGAGTCCTTTTCGAACAGGCGTTTGCTATAGTCGAGAATACCTTTGGCACTGCCCGGCAGTTCCACACCGAGTTCCGGGAGACGCCACAACAGAGGAGCGATTGCACAATCCACCAGGGTGAACTCATCGCTCATGAAAAAGGGTTTGGCACTGAACACCGGCGAGGTGGTGATCAGGCTTTCACGCAACTCCTTGCGCGCCTTGGCGGCCTCTTTCTTGCCATTGAAAATGGTATCCATGAGGGTGTACCAGTCATTATCCACACGGTACATCAGCAATCGTGAGGTGGAACGTGACACCGGATCCACCGGCAGCAGCGGCGGGTGCGGAAAACGCTCATCCAAATACTCCATGATGATACGCGACTCGTAGAGCTTGAGATCCCGGTCGACCAGGGTGGGGAGAGTCCCGTAGGGATTGAGTTCCATCACCTCTTCCGGAACGTTCAACGGATCGATATCCTCTACTTCGTAGGTGATATTCTTCTCCGCAAGCACCAGCCTGACCCGGTGACAGTAGGGATCTGTCGGATCCGAATAGAGGGTCATCACTGAGCGTTTGTTCGAAACTGCTGCCATTATCTGCTTCTCCCGAAATTGTCCGCGTCCGTCGAAACGTCCATCAGCAACACCGGACAAAAAAATTACCACACGAAAAAAGGCGCACAGTATACCGCAACTGTGCGCCTTTTTGTCAGCGAGTTGAACCGGGTATCAGTGAATGTCCTTCCAGTACTCTTTCTTGAGCAGGTAGGAGACCACGAAGAACGCGGCGATGAACAGCAGCACCCAGATGCCAAGACGCTTTCTCTCCATCTGTATCGGCTCGCCCACATAGCTCAGGAAGGCGGTCAGATCACGAGCCACCTGATCATACTCCTCGGCGCTGAGGGTACCCGGCGTGACCTGCTCGAAACCTTCAAAGACCTCGCGCTCATGACCCTGGTCATCGGTCTCAACCTTGAAGATGGCCTTCTGGGTACCCTGGAGTTTCCACAGCACATGGGGCATGGCCACATCTGGGAACACGAGGTTGTTCACACCAAAGGGGCGCTTTTCGTCCAGGTAGAAGCTCTTCAGGTAGGTGTAGATGTAATCCACGCCCCGGGCACGGATCATCACACTCAGATCCGGCGGCGCGTTGCCGAACCAGGCGTTACCCTGTTCAGTGGTCATAGCCACCTTCATGGTGTCGCCGATTTTGTCGGTGGTGAACATCAGGTTGTTGATCACCTCTTCATCAGTGAGCCCCAGATCCCTCGCCATACGGTTGTAGCGCTGATACTTGGCCGAATGGCAGCTCAGGCAGTAGTTGACGAAGTACTTGGCGCCACGCTGCAGCGAGGCCTGATCGCCCATATCGATATTGGCGTCTTCAAGGTGCGGTCCGGCGCCCGAAGCCAGTCCGAGCATGGGGGCCGCGGCTAATAAGAATGCAACAATCAGCTTTTTCATTCGGTCACCCTCTCAGGCACGGGTTGGGTCTTATCGAGTTTGCTGTAGATAGGCATCAACAGGAAGAAAGCAAAGTAAAAGACGGTACCTATCTGAGCCAGGGCCTTGTACAGATCGGTGGTCGGCTGAGTACCCAGGAAGCCGAGCATGATGAAGTCGACCACGAACAGACCCAGCATCACCTTGGTGATCGTACCCTTGTAACGAATCGACTTGACCGGGCTGCGGTCCAGCCAGGGGAGGAAGAACATCACCAGGATGGAAGCGAACATGGCCACCACGCCGGGGAAGGCGGAACCCATCATGGAGGGCACCGCACGCAGGATGGCGTAGAAAGGTGTGAAGTACCAGACCGGCGCAATGTGCGGCGGAGTCTTCAGCGGGTTGGCCGGTTCGAAGTTGGGATGCTCAAGGAAGTAACCCCCCATCTCCGGCGCGTAGAAGATCACTGCGGCAAACAGGAACAGGAAGCCGGCGACGCCCGCGATATCCTTCACTGTATAGTAGGGGTGGAAGGGGATACCGTCTTTGGGGATACCGTTCTTATCCTTATTCTTCTTGATCTCGATGCCATCGGGATTGTTTGAACCCACCTTATGCAGGGCCACGATATGCACGAACACCAGAGCCGCCAGCAGGAAGGGCAGCAGGAAGTGCAGGGCAAAGAAGCGGTTCAGGGTGGCGTCGGAGATGACGTAGTCACCCCGCACCCAGACACCCAGGTCGGGGCCGATCACCGGCACCGCCGAGAACAGGTTGACGATAACCTGCGCCCCCCAGTAAGACATCTGGCCCCAGGGCAGCAGATAGCCGAAGAAGGCGGTGGCCATCATCGCCAGATAGATGATCACACCGATGATCCACAGCAACTCCCGGGGCTTGCGGTAGGAACCGTACATCAGGCCACGGAACATGTGCATATAGATCACGATGAAGAAAGCCGAAGCGCCGGTGGAGTGCATGTAGCGAATCAACCAGCCCCAGTCCACATCGCGCATGATGTATTCAACAGAACCGAACGCCAGTTCCGCATCGGGCTTGTAGCTCATCGCCAGCCAGACACCGGTGAGGATCTGATTGACCAGCACCAATAGTGCCAGGGAACCAAAGAAGTACCAGAAGTTGAAGTTCTTCGGCGCGTAGTACTGAGCCAGATGCTCATTCCAGACTTTAGTCAGCGGGAAACGGTCGTCGATCCAGCCGACAAAATTTTTCATAGCGCTCATCAGGCTGCTCCTCCATCGGCGCCGACCAGGATTTTAGTGTCGGAGAGGTATTGGTAGGGGGGGATTTCCAGATTCTTCGGTGCCGGAACACCCTTGTATACCCGCGCGGCCAGATCGAATCGTGAACCGTGGCAAGGACAGAAGAAACCACCAACCCAGGCATCACCGAGATCAGCCGGCGCCCGGTCGGGACGGTAGGTCGGCGAACAGCCCAGGTGGGTGCAGATACCAATGGCGACCAGATAGTTCGGCTTGATGGACCGATTGGCATTCTTACAGTATTCAGGCTGCTGTCCCGTGTCTTCGGAATCGGGGTCGAGCAGTTGGTCATCGAGGGTCGGCAGATCCTTCAGGTTCTGCTCGGTACGGTGAACGATCCAAACCGGCTTGCCTCGCCATTTAACCCGCATCAGCTGCCCGGGTTCGAGCTTGCCGATATCAGCCTCAACCGGCGCACCTGCTGCCTTGGCCTTCTCACTGGGAGCCCAAGCCGCCAGAAACGGATAGATCACGAATCCGGCTCCTACCGCCCCGACCGCACTGGTAGCTAGCGTAAGGGTACGCCGCTTTTTCAAATCAACGCCATCTGCGCTCATAATTATTTATCCCCGGCTACTGTCACAGGCGGTTGAAAACAAAGCAGTTCTTGCCCCGCCCCATATTTTTAGGACATTAGAATATACTTACATAAATTGAGAAAATTAACGGCGCATTCTCCATAATGTTGGCTTACGGGTCAAGGAGGATTGATGCCAATTTCCCAAATCGGGGGAAATTCAAGGCCCCTCGCCTGACCCGCAAGCACTCAATAAATATCTATATAATCATAAAGTTACACAAATACCCAAGACACGAGACAGCTCTATTGGTTACGCTAACCCTCCTCACCGAACGATCATCAGGGCGCTTCGCACAAACTTCCGCGCAGGTCCGTCAACGAGGCGCTTAAACCGGGTTGTCCAGATCCCGAAAACACCATTCCAGATCAAAGCGTTTTGCCAGATGCTGTCCCAGGGAGGCCACACCGTAGCGTTCCGTGGCATGGTGACCGGCCGCGAAGTAGTGAACGTCCAGCTCCCTCGCCAGATGAACCGTGTGCTCGGAGATCTCTCCGGAAATGAAGGCATCCAGACCCAGCGCGGCGGCCTGCTCGATATAGCCTTGAGCGGCGCCGGTGCACCAGCCCAGCCGTCGCAGGGGTTCACGCCGGGCGGGAATGTGCAATGGGGTCCGATCCAATGCCCGCTCCAGCATTACGCCCAACTCCCGGGACGATACCGCGGACTCAAGGGCGGCCTGCCAAAGCAAGCCACCGGCCGCCTGGGTCGGTTCGGCATCCTTGAATCCCAGACGATCGGCCAACTGTCGGTTGTTGCCATATTCCAGGTGAGCGTCGAGGGGAAGATGGTAAGCAAGCAGGCTGATTCCCTGGCGGAACAGGCGCCCGACACGCTGTCCTTTGATCCCTCGCAGGGCGGCCGCCTCTCCCTTCCAGAAATAGCCATGGTGTACCAGCAGGGCATCTGCCCCCCAGGCCTCAGCTGCCTCGATCAGGTCCTGAGAAGCGGTGACCCCACCCATGAGTTTGCACACCTCACGAGAGGCCTCCACCTGCACTCCGTTCGGGCAATAATCATCAAATGCCTCGACGCAGAGCAGGTTGTTGCAGTAGGCTTCGAGTGTCATGAGGTCAACCATGGCCCTGATTGTAGCGGGCTTGGCCATGATTCTCACCCGTGAGTCACGTCTCGACGTCAGATTTTTCCGGATTTGCCAGTTATGCGTAGAATTTTCTCACTCTTCCTGACCGCAATCACAGCCGGGCTTGCCGGCGCTTTTGTGGTTCTTTACCTGTTGCCAGGGCAAATCCCGCCAGAAAAACCCGAGATCGGCCGTCCCATGCCGCCGCCCCCTCCCCCCATCGTGAGCGCTCCCCCGCAATCCGGCCCTTTTTCCTATGCGGATGCCGTGGATCTGGCCGCCCCTTCGGTGGTGAACATCTTCTCGACCAAAATCACCACCGAATCCCGGGCGCTGCGCTTTACTGATCCAATTCTCCAGCGCCTGTTCGGCGGCATGCTTCCGGAAAAGACCCGGCAACGGGCCGACACTAGCCTGGGTTCCGGAGTGATCGTCTCGGATGAAGGTTACATGCTCACCAACCATCATGTCATAGAAGGTGCGGACGAGATCAAGGTAGTGCTGGCCAATGGCCAGAGTGTCGACGTCAGCGTGGTCGGGAGTGACGCGGAATCCGATGTCGCTGTTTTGAAAATCGACAGCAATACCCCCCTGTCACCGATCCCGATCGGCCATTCCGGAACCCAGCAGGTGGGTGACGTGGTGCTGGCTATCGGCAATCCCTTCGGGGTTGGTCAGACCGTGACCATGGGCATCGTCAGCGCCACCGGTCGTTCCCACCTGGGTATCAGCACTTTCGAGAATTTCATCCAGACCGATGCCGCCATCAACCCGGGCAATTCCGGCGGCGCGCTGGTAAATGCCCGGGGCGAACTCATCGGCATCAATACCGCGATCTTCTCCAAGACAGGCGCTTCCCACGGCA
>JARRNW010000175.1:0-7221 GCA_037384565.1 Candidatus Thiodiazotropha sp. | reverse complement strand
CGTACAGATTCATCCCCGCCTCGAGACGCAGGGTATCCCGGGCACCCAAGCCGCAGGGCGCCACCCCCGCCTGGTGCAGACTGTTCCAGAACCCCACGGCCTGATCCCCCGGCAGCATGACTTCAAAACCATCCTCTCCCGTGTAACCGGTGCGCGCCACGAACCACTCTCCATCCGCAACCGCATTGAAGGGTTTGAGGTCCATGGCACTAGCCTGCAAGGCTTCTGAGAGCAAAGGGAGTGTCTTGGAACGGGCGTTGGGCCCCTGAATCGCGATCATCGCCAGATCACGCCGGGGTTTGATGGTCAGGTCAACACCATTGGCCTTTTCGCGAATCCAGGCCAGGTCCTTTTCCGTGGTACCCGCATTCACCACCATGCGATACCACTCATCAGTGAGGTAGTAGACGATCAGGTCATCCACAACACCACCCTGCTCATTGAGCATGCAGGAGTAGAGGGCCTTACCCGAAGTTTTCAGGCGCTCGACATCATTGGCCAGAAGCCGGCGCAGGAAGGGTTTCACCCCAGCACCCTGGAAATCGATCACCGTCATGTGGGAGACATCAAACATACCCGCATCACGGCGTACCTGGTGATGCTCTTCCAGTTGCGAGCCGTAGTGCAGTGGCATATCCCAGCCACCGAAGGGTACCAGCCGCGCGCCCATCTGCTGGTGCGTGGCATAGAGAACTGTCTGCTGATTCATTGCATTCCCCTGGTTCAGTGCATAAAAAAGGGCGGCGCGGATAAATCCCATCCACGCCGCCCCTCTGTCCTGAACCTGAGAGTTTGGCGCCGCATCGGATGCTGTCGATCGGGAGATGCCAAAGCGATTCCCAGACAGTGAGCGGGCGCCTGCCCCGTCGGTGGGTGTAGAGTCACCACTCTCCAGAGTCGATCTGTCTGAGTTCTGTCAGACGTTCCCCACGGTCCTTTCTACCTGAGCGATTCCGGGCGGGTTTGCGCCTTCGGTGCCGGCCTGCGCCGAACTCTCCCACGGGGGTGGATCGAAGACAGACTATAACCCGCCATCAAAAACTTGCCAATGGTATTGGCCCGCGAAATGACAAGTTAATAACTCAAGTTTCGGAGTTCAAATCGCGATTCAGGCTCCGCCGTTTACGTGGACTCGGCTGTCTGGGAAAGCGTCGGCCGCAGGGACGCGGCCGTCGAGCGCCCAGGGATGGGTTTACAGCGTCTTTCCCAGACAGCCGAGTCCACGCAAACGGCCCCGAATAGTACTCAGAACTCCGAAACCTGAGTGCTCTATATCAGACTCGTTCACGAGCTGCACCCGCGGCATAGCGAGCCAGCCGTGGGCGTTCACCAACCAATCCCATGGCCCGGCGCATCATCTGGTGTTTCAGAAAACCCGAGCGATCCACCAACGACAGTCCGAGGTTGCGCGCCAGCTTGAGGGGCAGCACATCATTGCTGAACAGACGTTTGAATCCGTCCATCGCCCCGAGCATGGCCAGGTTGGCACCCTTGCGCGCCCGCTCGTAGCGACGCAATGTGGCCATGGAACCCAAGGATCGTCCCGCGAGACGCGCCTCGTTCAACACATCGGCCAGGGTCATGGCATCCATCAGGCCCAGGTTCACACCCTGTCCGGCCAGGGGATGCATCGCATGGGCGGCATCGCCGATCAGTGCCAGTCCCGGCTGGATATAGGTCTGCGCATTGGCAAGACGCAACGGGAACACCCCGCGTGGACCAATGGACTTTATCTCACCCAGGATCGACTCACTGGCCTGGGTCAGACGAAGACAGAATTCCCTATCGTCCAGGGCCATCAACTCTGTGGCATGTCCCGGAGCGGTGGACCAGACGATGGAACAGCGCCCGTCGCCGATGGGTAACAGCGCCAGCGGCCCGGTCTTCATGAAACGCTGAAAGGCGGTGTCGTGATGAAAGCGTTCCGGGGAGATCGTCGCAACGATCGCATGCTGGTCATACTCCCAACCCTGGGTACCGATACCCGCCATCTGGCGGATCTGGGAATCCCGCCCATCCGCCGCCACCACCAATCCAGCGGCGAGCCTTTCACCGGACTCGAGCAACACCTCGGGTTGACCACCCAGTCGCAGATCGGCCACTCGGGCCGGGTACTTCAGGGTCACATTGGACAGACTCTCGAGACGCTCCCAGAGCGCCAGTTGCATGACCCGGTTCTCGACGATATGGCCAAGGTCCGGTTCCCCGATCTCGGCGGCGCAGAAATGTATACGGCCACTACCGCCCTGGTCCCACACGGTCATGCGCTGATAGGGACTCACCCGCATCTGGGTCATACGCGGCCAGACTTTCAGGTTTTGCAGAATCTGCTGGGTGGCCCGGGTCAGCGCGGACACCCGGATATCCACCTCATCCGCCGGCCAGGTGCGGGCGGGTTCGTGCACTTCGAGGATACATACCTCCAACCCGGCATCTGCCATGGCGCAACCCAGAGCACTGCCCACCATACCGCCGCCGACGATCAGCAGATCGAAGGGTTTCTGTTCAATCTCCATTACTTCGCAGCACTCCTGTCAAGACGAGGTTGATAGCCATGAATGCCCATGAACTGGCGGGCTACCAGATGTTTGAGTCCCGGCATCAGATCCAAACCGACCAATCCCAGATTGCGCACCATACGCAAAGGCCCAAAGGGATTCGCAAACAGGCGTGCGAGACTGTCGGTAATCATCGCGACCCGGTTCTGATCTGACTTGCGCCACTCCTGATAGAACTCCAGCAATTCGAGTTCCCCCGGATCCCGCCCCTTCCGCCGGGCGTCGATGAGGATATCGGCGATCACCGAAACATCCCGCAGGCCCAGATTGAAGCCCTGCCCGGTAACCGGGTGTATGACATGCGCCGCATTACCCACCAGGGCCACCCGCTGACGTACCGGATCCTCAGCCTGGCGCAACCGCAGGGGATAGGCCACCCGTTTGCCCAGACGCTGCAGACGTCCCAGGCGATAACCGAAACGATCCTGCAGACGCCCCAGAAAGTCCTCATTGGAAAGCCCCATCAGTTCGGCCACCTGTTCATCCTGGGCGGTCCACACCATGGAGATGCGCCCCTGCGTCATCGGCAGCATAGCCAAGGGCCCGGTATCGGTGAATCGTTCGTAGGCGAAGCCCTCATGCGGTCGATCGCTCGACAGATTGGCAATGATCGCGGTCTGCCCATAATTGCGTTCCTTCATGTTGATCGAGAGCAGTTCCCTGACCCGGGAGTCGCCACCATCCGCAGCCACCAGCAGTTTCGCGGTCAGTTTTCTCGGGTTGCCGTCCTGTAACAGCCTCACTTCAACTGCGTGTTCACTGACCGAGAAACTCTGCAGGCTTGCAGGACAAATCACCTCCACATCCGGCAGCCCCCCCAGTTCGTTCAACAGACAGGCACCCAGGGTACGGGCCGTGACGACATATCCCAAGGCATCCACACCTTCCTGGGCATGATTCAAATGGGTAAACCCAAAATGCCCGCGATCAGAGATATGGACATCGCGGATGGGTTCAGCTTCCGCTTCGATCCCTGACCAGGCACCCAAACCCTGCAGGATCAACCGACTGCCCCAGGACAGAGCGATCACCCGATCGTCGTAACTGGGTTGCACCGCGGAATCCAACGGCCAGGCCTCAATCACACCAATACGGTATTCATGCCCGCTCAGCGCATGCGCCAGGCTGGCGCCCACCATGCCGCCCCCCACAATCAGAATGTCGAAATCTTCCATCTTTGCCATCACCCTGCCATGACCGCCTCGATCTCATCCACTGTCTTGGGGACATCCCGGGTCAGTACTTCACAACCCTCCCGGGTGACCAGCACATCATCCTCGATACGGATCCCGATATCCCACCACTTTTTCGCCACGCCCTTCATACCGGCGGGAATGTAGAGCCCCGGTTCGATGGTCATCACCATCCCGGGTTCCAGCAGGCGCCAGGCACCATCCACTTTGTAATCCCCCACGTCATGTACATCCATGCCGATCCAGTGACCGGTACGGTGGGGGAAGAAGGGTTTGTATTTCTCTTCCTTTATCAGCTTGGCCGGCGTGCCCTTGAGGATACCCAGCTTGATCAATCCACGAGTGATCACCTTCACCGCTGCGTTGTGCGGATCGTTCCAGTGATTACCGGGCTTCACTTTCGCAATGGCCGCCTCCTGGGATGCCAACACCAGTTCGTAGAGCAGTCGCTGGGCTTCACTGAAGCGTCCACTGACCGGAAAGGTACGAGTGATATCCGAGGCGTAATAGTCCTTTTCACAACCCGCATCGATCAACAACAATTGGTTGTCCAGGACCTGGGCAGTGTTATCCACATAGTGCAGGACACAGGCATTGCCACCCGCTCCCACAATCGGTGGATAGGCCTGCTCTCGAGCGCCCTGATGACTGCATTCACGAATGAACTCCGCTTCCAGCTGATACTCCCACAACCCAGGCTTGCAAACCTGCATCACCTTAGTGTGCGCTTTGGCGGAGATGCGCGCCGCCTGCCGCAGCACCTTGACTTCGGAACGACTTTTGTAAAGCCGCATCTCGTGCAGGTAGTGGTCCAGGGCAATAATCTCCACCGGCCCCTGCAAACCACTGCGTGAATTACAGCGAATCGCGGTGATCCATTCAGAAAGCTTTTGATCGAACTGGGGATTGCATCCCATGACGTAGAACACACGTTCACACTGCTCGAGCATACGCGGCAGAATATCGTCCAGGTCACCAATCGGAAACGAATCATCCGCAGCATAATCCCGACAGGCACCCTCCTGTCCGGCCCGCGCACCATCCCATTGCTCCTTGACCGGATCCGTTTCCCGGTTGAACAGGATGAACTCCGCCTGCTTACGTCCGGGTATCAGGACCAGCACCGCCTCAGGTTCGGGAAATCCAGTCAGGTAATAGAAGTCACTGTCCGGCCGGTAAGGAAAATGTATATCCCGATTGCGAATCAATTGAGGCGCGGTAGGCAGGATCGCGATGCTGCCCGGTCCCATCATGCGCATCAACTCACGACGTCGGCGCTTGTACTCACTCTGTAGCATGTTCGTCCACCCGGTTTTCAGCCAGTTCCTCCCACATCAGCATCGTCACCACTTTAAGGAACTCCTGCAGTTCGATGAAAGCCATCTCGGTGGCCTCACCGGATTCCAGGTCCACATAGTCGATACGTGTGAAATGAGTCAAATCCTGCAGCGCTTCGCGGGCATCTCCGACCAGTTGCTGTTCCGTGATTCCAGCCACCCCCAAACCATAGAGATAACCTTCACACCATTCGCTCAGACATTTTGCACGTTTGGACATAGGCTGAGACTCATCCGGGAGAACAGGCATGAACCGCATCTCCTCATGCCCGATCTGCTCTGCAGTCAGGCTGTACAACTGTCCGATCTCCTGCCTCGCCTCCTGAGCAAGCAGATCGTCATCCGGCAGATGCCCCATCAGGTCACCCAACCAGATCCCTTGCACTTCGTCGGATCCGGCGCATAGCAAACCCGCGATGACACCATGCAGTTCACTAGGACCATAGTCAAAATCGACCGCCAGGAGAACCTGTTCGAGTCGTTCAAAATCGGGTACTGGAAAGTTATCGGTCATATACCAGCCTGTTTCTAGCATTTTGCAATAAATCATATCATGCCGATGTAGAGATTGACCCGCCAGTTTCCGCCCACTATATTGATGAGCATGAGTGAAAACGAGACCCCACAACGGACAGAACTGGACCTGCAGGCTCTTGAAATACGGGTAGAAGAGCTGATTCGCGCGTGCTCATATCTCAAAGACGAAAATAAATCCCTTAAACAGCGGCAGGACAATCTGGTTGCGGAACGCGCCGCACTGATTGAGAAGACCGAGCTGGCCCGTGCCCGAGTCGAAGCCATGATCACCCGACTCAAATCCATGGAAGCGCCCCAGTGAACAGCAACCGTCTTCCAGTCACGGTCTCCATACTCGACAAGGAATACCGCATCTCCTGCCTCCCCGAGGAACGAGAATCCCTGCTTCAGGCGGCTGCCTACGTGGATGGCCAGATGCGCGAAATACGCCAGGCGGGACGCATTATCGGTTCCGAGCGTATTGCGGTGATGACGGCACTGAATATCGCCAATGACCTGCTGCTTAGTCAAAAAACCAAAGACGAGGGCACGGAGAACATCACCCGTCGGATCAAGAATCTGCAGGACAAGATCGAGATCGCCCTCAACACCACCAATCAACTGGAACTTTGAGGCAAATAGAGTTAGCCTACAAGGGTGACATCCCCTGCGGTGTTCGTTAGCAGCCCGGGTATTTTCTTGAGCCTAATATCTACCCTGGGATCATAATGGTAGAGCTCGTGTGCATGTCCGTTGTTTATACGGAAAGCCTTTAGGTTCTCCGGTTGATCCCACTTGAACCCACTGGTTCAAGAACGAAGGCACGCGACGGCACACGTGGGAGATGTCACCTCATTCGGCTCATGAACACAAACCAAGTCCGCCGCGAAATCAAGCTTCAGCGCCGCAACCTCACCCCCGAAACACTCCGCCAACACAGCAATCGCATGTGCCGTCTGGCGATGCGCCAGAATGCCTTCCGACACAGTCGACGCATTGCCTTCTATCATGCTGTAGCAGGCGAAATGGACCCTGTTCCGCTAATGCTCGCCGCCCTTGAGACCGGCAAGCAGGTCTATCTCCCCATCCTCCGCCAACGACCGAGCAACAGTCTCTGGTTTGCACCCATGCGCCGAGAGCAACCCATGGCAAACAACCGCTACGGAATTCCGGAACCCGTGTTTCACCCGCGACATCGGGTTATGCCCTGGTCGCTTGACCTGGTATTTGTACCCTTGGTGGCTTTTGACCGAACAGGTCATCGCCTCGGCATGGGAGGCGGTTACTACGATCGCACCTTCGCCTTCAAACTCGATCGTCGACACATGACGGGGCCGAAACTCATCGGACTGGCCCATGAATTTCAACTAAGAGATCAGCTCGATTCCAATGCCTGGGACGTTCCACTCGATGTCGTGATAACCGAATCAGCCATCCACTCATTCACAACTCACTCACGTTGAAGCGGCCCGAAATGGACGGAAAATCCTTGTTCGTCAATCGGTGAGTTACCGCGATAAACAGCGCAAACACAATGCACACATACCTAAATCACTTTTGAACGCAAAAGCAGCTACCTGCCCAGTGACTATCAAAACGCACTTAGCTGATCATCAA
>JARRNW010000174.1:0-7976 GCA_037384565.1 Candidatus Thiodiazotropha sp. | reverse complement strand
AAACGAAGCACCCAGCGCCAATAGGCTAGGGGGGTGAGAATAGTTTCCATAGTAGCTGGCACCCCACCTCACATTGAACATCCGACCATCCTCTCTTGTGGTAAGCTCTACACCGCCGTACTCTGGTTTTTCATATCCCGGCAGTTCACCACCGTTGTCATGCGGAGCATAGTGGAGGAACAGCTCAGAAAGCTGACTATCGCTCGCTACCCGATAGCCTTGCAATGCGCCTTTCTCAACCGAATCGAAGAGCTGCCAGTCAAATTCAGTCAGAGGGTCGAAAATCGTCCGCCCGCTATAAATCAAAGATGCCGCCGCAGAACCCGACGCCAGACAACCAGCCACTAGAACAGAACCGGCTACAATCCGCATGACAGAAGTAAACATACATGCCTCCATGGCAGAGTAATGAAACAAGTACTTGCTTCTTCCGGCCCCGGGACTACTTTACGTGAAGGGCCCACGGAGTTCTTTTTGACATTTTCGCAAAACCGGATAACTTCTAACGTCATTTACCATAGCAACAATATCTTACTGATGCCAAGGATTTTTTAGGGGTCATAGCAGTAGCCGTGCTCGCCAGGCAGCGAGCGAGTACCGGGACAGCGAGTACCGGGACAGCCATCGTGTGTGATAGTCTAAAGCCATTTAAAAAAAGATGGTTATTTCAACTGACAGTGCTTTCACAACAATGATTAGATGGTGACTGTCCTCGTATTAATGCACAGTAATTATTCAATTTATGACGCCCTATACGATGAAGCCCAGAGAAAAGGCTGGCCAGGTTGGGGCGGTAAAACTCGAATTGCTAAAGGGCCTGATCAGGTGGCGCGTATCCTTGAAAAACCGTATGTACCTAGCTCAGGGAAGGTGATTGAATTAGGGTGTGGCGAAGGACACTTATGTCGTTTACTTGCAGTACGAGGATATAGCGTCACAGGAATAGATGTCTCAAGAAAAGCCATTGAGTGGGCACTAGAAAAAGAGGGTGACCAAAAAAATATCACTTATGTTCAAGGAAATCTTTGTCATTCTGACGTTCTGTCAGGTGAGTGCTATGATCTAGTTGTTGATGGTAACTGTTTGCATTGCATTCTGGGTGAGGATCGTCCATTGTTTTTGGAAAACGTTCAGCGCCTTTTAGCGGAGAGAGGAATCCTTTTTGTCAGCAGTTTATGTAGTAAAAGCGACCACTCAGTTACTTTGATGCATGCACGACAACCTTATCGCCACGTCGCTAGTATCAGTAGTCTGTTGAGTGAACTAGAGAACGCAAAATTTCAGGTGCTTGAGTGGGTAGTTAATGAACGCGAAAACTATAATCATATCAATGTCTTTGCTAGAAAGAGCGGCTAACCAGGCGCTTGTTCGGATGTTCACTACGCTGCGCTTCGCTCGCGCCGCACGGCTTGGTCGTTAGTTGTACATAAATATGAAGCATAGTGCATGGAATCCAACAAGAAGAAATCGCAATATTGGTACTGAGAAGAGTGGCTATTCTCAGAACAATAAACTCGTGATTCCTGAGCGTTGGATCGACTTTAAAGTTTTCTGGGAGCGGTTAACGAGCCCCGTTGTTTGCCCTCTTGAAATAAAAGGGCATAGCATCACTATGCTAATAGAACAACCTAAAACTGGCTCAGTGCATGCGTCAACTCCAC
Source organism: Candidatus Thiodiazotropha sp. (assembly GCA_037384565.1). GTDB lineage: Bacteria > Pseudomonadota > Gammaproteobacteria > Chromatiales > Chromatiaceae > Thiodiazotropha. Next base: position 6,315 of record JARRNW010000174.1, on the reverse strand, counting down.
AAGATATAATCAGAGTACTAAATCTAGTCACGCAGGATCACCTAGAAGAAATTGAAATAATTGTTCTGAGGCAGCCGAAAAAGAAGGAAGAAATTCTAAAGCCAGTGTGGGGGCGCTTTGTATATTATGCAGATCTTGGGCAATATTCTGGGCCAGGTGTTTATCTTGAGGCTGTCGAAATCGGAAAGATTATAACATGGGGTAATAAACTAACCCCTTTTGAAATGAGAGAGCTAGAATCATTGTATTCTGATGGACATCGCATAGAGAGAGTAAAGAGAGGCTATGATATCTACACGACGCCAGAAACCGTAAGGAATACGCAACTCTTTCGCACATTGCCTCATGAAATAGGACATGCTGTTGACTATCTTACAAACTCCCTAAATCCTTCCACCACAGCAACTAATGAATATGATTCAGAATATATACGCAACGCCTATAACTCGAAGCCAATTCGTGATAAAGAGGAGTTTGCCAACCGCTATGCGCGAGAGTTTTATCAAAAATGTGTGAATGACAACACTTTGCCATTTAAGCGAGTTTTTGAGAGAGAAAAATTATTAGAAATGGGGCTCGATCCAGAGTGGTTCAACTATTAAGTCCAGCAGCTAACAATGTGCTGCTAGTGACAAACCTACTCTGCGCTTCGGTTAGCCCCAGAGCACAGCGTTAGTTAATTTATGAAAATATCGAAATACAAAGAATCAGATTTCGAAGGCTGTATGAATGTCTTTGAAAGTAATATGCCAAGATACTTTGCTGAGTGGGAGCGGGATGAGTATGCTTCGTATCTATCGAAGCATGCATCGACGGAACCATATTTTGTATGCAAAAATGATTGTAGCATTGTCGGTTGTGGGGGTTATTTTTTCGACGGAAACTGGGCGGGTTTAAGCTGGGGAATGGTGCTAAATGATTCGCATGGCCAAGGTATCGGTAGTGCACTGCTACAGCACCGCTTAGAGTGTCTGCAGCAAAGCAGGAATAATATTCAAGTAAGAATTGATACTTCGCAGCATACGCAAGGTTTTTATGAGCATCACGGTTTTAAGGTGGTTGGTAAGGTAGAGAATGGCTACACCCAAGGCTTGCATAAAATATTTATGGAGTATCGCGCAAAAAGCTAACGTAGTTCAGGGACAGTCACCGTTTGGGATAGTTTAAAGCCATTTAAAAACAGATGGTTATTTCAACTGACAGTGCTTTCACAACTACGATTAGATGGTGAGTGTCCTCGTATTACTGGGTTTCGATTTTCTGGGCTATACGTTCAGAGCCCGTCGGCCTAAAATCCGGTATGGTAGTTATTTTGCTAAATTCAGTCCGGCGATTAGCAAGAAAGCAGAAAAGGCCTTACGACAGGAAATCTGTCGATGGGGTCTGCATCTTCGTAGTGATAAGAGTTTGGAAGAGCTTGCAGAGATGTACAATGCAAAGATCCAAGGCTGGATCAATTATTGCAAACGCTATTGCACATCAGAGCTGCGGCGAACCTTGCGCATCTTGGATTGACGTCTCACACGTTGGACGATGAGGAGATACAAACGCTTAAAAGGTCGAAGAAAGCGGACGGCGCTCTGGTTATCCAGGATAGTGGGCTACCAAGAGTGGATATTTGCCCACTGGAGATTATTTGGGTGGATTGGTTGAATGATAGGAGCCGGATGAATGCAGACTTCACGTCCGTGTCTGTGAGAGCCTTAAGGGGAAGTTCCTTTGGGCTACTCGACCAGACATTTATGCGCCATGCTGCGCACAGCGCACAAATGCTTATATGTTAGCTTTATAAAATATGATTGACGAGTACTTTATCAAAGAATGGATTAGGCATCAGGAAGCGACGTACAATGATGACGATGCGGAAACACATTGGACTGATGATCACTTGATCAATTTGATGATCAGAGGTGAAATTGAAGAATTGTGGCAATTCGTTCTTCGAGCATATAAAAGAGATTTAACACAAGAGGTTATTGGAGTCTTGTCCGCAGGAGCACTTGAAGACGTTCTAGCAGCAAGAGGCGACGATTATATTGGCCGTATTGAACTTCTTGCAGCAAATGATCCGAAGTTTAAGTATCTGCTTGGCGGCGTATGGCAAAACTCCATGTCCAATGAAATTTGGTCAAGAGTACAGGCTGCAGCAGAGTCATGGGGATAAATGCTGACAATGCCAAAAACTCGGACCCAAATAAGTTGCGTTACGCTCGGCTTTTTGGGTCCGGTTATGGCTACCTTTAGAGCCTAATATACTGGGAGATTTCCTAATAAGATGGTAATGGTGACCGATATACAGCATTTTCTCGATGACAATGGAGAAGTGCCTAATCTTAGTGCTGAAGCATTGAATCTGCTGGGATTCTTGACAGCGGTAATTGAACAGGCATCTGAAGAATATGATGCGCCGATATCTTTCTTGGAAGGCGGTTGTCGCTGCGTGATTAAAGGTAAACCTTGTCCAGGGGAAGTAGAGGTTTGGATATTTTCGGAGGACAACCGGATCGGTTGGGAATGCTTGGAATGTGGTGACGAAGGAGTAATCTCGAATTGGGAAGGCACGCCGTGGGATAGGCGGAGCTATACGCGTCATTGAATCATGTTATTCGTTTTTTCAAGGTCTCGTTGGTTCATGGTATCTAACGGGGTTCAATTGATTATTGACGAACAACTATGGGCCTTGTAAATAGCACCGCTAACAATGCCATGCAACAGACGTCCAACTCTCTACGCCTTTTTCATGCACTCTGCTGTGCTCCATTTTGCACAAAAAGGCGCTCCGAGTTGGGCGCGGCTGAGTACAGGGACAGTCACCGTTTGGGATGGACTAAAGTCACTTAAAAACAGATGGTTATTTCAACTGGCAGTGCTTTCGCGACAACGATTAAATGATGAGTGTCCTCGTATTATTGGATGGGCATCTAACACGTTGGGCGATGAGGAAATACAAACGCTTAAAAGGTCGAAGAAAGCGGGCAGCGCTCTGGTTATGCAGGATAGTGGGCTACCAAGAGTGGATATTTGCCCACTGGCGATTATTTGGGTGGAATGGTTGAATGATAGGAGCCGGATGAATGGAGACATTCAGGTCCGTGTCTGTGAGAGCCTTAAGGGGAAGTTCCTTTGGGCTACTCGACCAGACATTTATGCGCCATGCTGCGCACAGCGCACAAATGCTTATATGTTAGAGATAATGGGTTGTAGTAGAAATTTAATAATTTCATTCATAATTCTATCTCTGGTTGGCTGTTCAAGTGGCCCTATCGAAATAGTGAACTATTCATGGGATTGTGAAAAGAAGAACAACACCAGAGAATGCAAAGTGAATTACACAATTAAAAACAATGATGATTTTGTTCAAGAGGCTACTGTGAAAATTCGTGCTCACAGGCGACGAACAATCAATGATGCAGTTTCAATTGAGGTAGTTGGCGAAGACACTCTAATTGTCAAGCTCGCCCCAAAGGAGCAAAAAAGTCTAAGCCATAGCATGATTGTTAATCGCAGACTCACTCAAATTATAGTCAGTGCGTATATTGCAAAATGAAGATCTCTAACAATGACATTAACTACACGCCTGCGGCGTCGGACGCACCTTCGTCACGCCGGTTATGTCGCCGTTGATATGGTTCTATCTGTCAAGTGGAACAAAACATACCCTCGCCTCATACAAGACGTGAATTGAACCTTTAAGACAATGCATTAGCGGAGACACTGCCAGTAATCGCGACGGTTGATCATGCTGATATCCGCGGATTGAGTACCGCATTACTTGGTTACGTCGTGGAGCTGCCTCGGTCTAGGCTCGAGAATTTGTTTCAGTCTCATAACGCCGTCGAGGATTCTCCGGGAACGTGACAATGTCTCCACCAATGCGCTGTCCAGTTTTATAAATAGATCAATAGGCACTACCTCGCTCTTTAAAAGTATGGATGTTGATTAATGGCTCGCCTTCAGGTGCACGTGATGAGCAATGTCCCACATGAAAGCCACCAATTCACGAGCAATGGCAACAATGACAACATTTTTGTTCTTTCCGCGAGCGTAGAGCTTGCGATAACGGGCACAAAGGCGCACTTGTGCTTTCCATGCAATCTCGCGAATCTTGAGCGGTAGGTGCTCCTGGCGGATCTGGATTTCGCGGCTCACTTTGGCCTTATAACGGTAGGCCCAGGCTGCTTCAATCAAATTGCGTCTAGCGTGACGGTTGCCGCTTTTTGTAATAGGGCCGAGTCTGGTGTGCTCACCGGAGGAGTGTTGGGAAGGCACCAAACCAAGAAAGCACATCAATTGCCGAGGGCTATCGAAGCGGGTCAAATCACCGATTTCGGCAACCAGGGTCACAGCATTGATAAAGCGTACGCCACGCATCGCCTGCAAGGCGCTGACCACCGGCGCGAAATACCAGTCTCTAACCTGTTCCCTGAGCATCTGTTCCAACTTTTTGACCCGCTGAGTACGTTCTGTGACTGTATTGACGTATTCCTGAAAGACAATCTGTTGGGTAGGAGTGGGCATGATTACCTCGGTGAGCCAGCGTAAGTGGGCTTCATTCCAGTTGGCCTGGCCCTCATAGCGAATGCCGTGTCGCAGGAGAAATGACTTGAGCCGCTGGCGAGCCGCCTTTTGATCGAGCATGGCATCCTCTCGGGCGCGAGAAAGATCACGGATGGCCTCGTTATCGACATCAGGCACATAGACCGGCGAGAGGTCTCCGGCCCGATAGAGCTGGGCCAGGCGCATGGCATCTCGGCGGTCGGTCTTAATCCGGTCTCCGGGTTTTCTGGGTATGAGCGACGGAGCGACCACATCGCATGAGTGTTTTTTTCGGGTAAGATGCCTGTAGAGGCCAAATCCGCAGGGGCCTGCCTCATAGACAAACTTGAGCGTGGAGGCCTCCCGGTTGAGTTTTGCGACGAGTTTATCGATGGCGTCAATACGATTCATGATCTGACCGTAGTGCCGGACCTTGCCATTGAGGCGATTGGTGGCAATGGCTACATCGATGGTTTCTTTATGAACATCCATTCCGACAAAGAGTGTGCTAGATTTAGACATGTCGACCTCCTCTCCCGTGTGTGATGTCACATACTCACAATTATGGCACTAGCCTCGGCTAATCCACGAAAATGGGACGGAGGTCGACGTTACTGACGAGAACCATTATGTCTATGCGATTAAACAAGCAAGGAGAACGAAATGAGTAATGACGTAATTGAATTTCACTTCTGTAACCCAGTCATGGCAGTAAAAGATGTGAAGGCAACCGCAGCATTCTATAAAGAAGTTCTAGGTTTTGATATAAATATTATTTGGGAAACTCCAGGCTACGGTTGTGTTAGTCGCGGTGGCATTACTATCGAATTTGGGGAGGGACGTCCAAATTATGTGGGGGGAAGTTCCTGTGTACTACAAGTTAGTGATGTTGACAGCCTTTATAGCGAGTTCAAGAGCCGTGGTGTTAACTTTGTAACTTTGTTGGTGATTTTTCAGAAAGAGATTACGGAAGTAAGGATTTTCGTATAAGCGATAACGACGGAAATATTTTGGTTTTTGGAAGTGCGTTGGCAAACAAAGAAGAATTAATTGCCAAAGGTAACGTCGCATAACCGTGGGCTCCAGTGGAAGCTCACTATTGCTCACGCCACTGAGCCAGGCCGTTAGATTGAACCAACCGATGTTCATTGATAGAAACGAAAGGAATTTGATATCAGAGTGTGAGGCGAAAGCTTTGTGCTCCACTATTCATGATAGTGGGGGATTGGTGTTCCCAGTGTCACCAGCAGTTATTGGTGCAATTATTGGCACTTATGTCCGTGCGCAAAAGATGGGAAGTAGCTACAGGCCATTATTTACTGAAAAGATTATGGCTAAAGTCAATTACAGTTATGCTAGCGTTGCATCTTTCATATTGTGGCTCGGTGTGCGTAATGTTGTGTTATCGCCCATATCATCAGGAACTCTAGAAAAGGGTGGTATAATAGTGAAGTTACAATCTAACGAACAAGGATAAGTCGCTCGATAGCCGCGACTTGATCCAGTTGTTGAGCAAGCCCGGACATCAACACCTTATATATAAGCAGATATCTCGATTCCATAAAGAGGATTGGCGCCATCATTCGAAAATGGCGATTTTATCAATACGTTAGGTTTCATTAAGTTTGAACTCCGAAACTTGAGTTAATAGAACGGCTTGGAGGGGGGGCTGCTGCGAAGCCGCTTCGTTCAACAAGATAATCATGTCGTTCACATACGTTCGCTGGGACGCTCCGCTTCGCTGTGCGCCCAATATTTAGTCGTTAGCCTAACATGAAG
>JARRNW010000173.1:0-11639 GCA_037384565.1 Candidatus Thiodiazotropha sp. | reverse complement strand
CGCCCTCTGCTGCGTTGTCCTGCTTGAAAAGGGCGCGCCATTCCCTGCGCAGGACGCCTTGCATAGGACGGCTTCTCGGCACGCTGATTTCCTAAAGCAGTATAGGACACCACACTAGAGGGGGGCCCATAACCCGTGAGCGCAGCGAACTCATCCACTCAAAACTCAACACTTAAAACTCAAAACTTACTAGCTCGCCCCCCTGAAACAACCTGAAACACTTGGCCCGTTCACGGAAATCCCCTGGAAATAGCCGGCATCTAGGCTGTAAGTGAGGCAAGAAGCAAACAGGAGAATCGCCATGAAAGCCACACGCAGAGTATTGCACCTTTCAATAGCCCTCGCTATGTCCCTGCCACTGTTCAACGGACCGGCTTGGTCGGATGAGACCCCCGTTGCGGAAGTCCCGGATGAGTCGGTGACCGAGTCGCCGGATGCTCTCCCCCAAGGAACGCAATCGATGTTTCAAAATGCGGGTGAGTCGGATCGACTGAGACACAGGGTTGGAGAAAACGAGCAGTCTCAGGCACGCCGTAGCCGTTTAGAATCCGACACCGAGTCATCCGCTGACGATGCGGGTTCCACCGCGGTCAGAGACCCGCGCCTGGCCACTGATCACACGCCAGCCCAAGATCGGGACCGAACCCGGGATCAGCTCCAGGATGACAGTCTGGACTATGAACAGACACGGCAACGCGCTCGGGATCGTCTGACCGATGAAGCTCAAACCGAACCGGGATTCGAAAATCCGTATCAGTTCGATAATTCCATCGCTGGACAGGGTTTCAACACCAGTGGTTCAATGTATCGAAGCATGGCTGGCAGCCGTCGCAGCAGCGGTGTTTCCTCGACCAGAGGCACAACCCAGAGCGGCGGACACGGACACGGTAACGGCAACGGTCGGCGTTAAACAATTTGGAACCATTCGGGTATGAACAGCAGGGTCATCAAAATCATTCTGATGGGAACCATGCTCGTGCATGTCGGCAGCCTGTGGGCTGCCGACGAACCCGAAAACCCGATCACGGAAGACCAACTCGCGGAAGATCCGCCGTTAGAGCCCTCTGATTCCATGCAGAGTTGGCAGGAAGAGTGGCGGCAGGATGATGATGATCGAAGCGATTGGACCTGGTTCGGCATGGGTTATGAATCGCGCCACCGCGCCTCTCAGAACCGGGGTTACAACTCAGGGGGCGCCTCCCAGGGACCCGGTAGCGGTAAGGGCCCTGGTAGCGGCGGCGGGCATGGTCCGGGGGGACGTAATCGCTAAACCCTCAGGGCGCCTTGGGCGCGAGTCGGACCTGCAGATTCAGGAACACCAGATTCTGTTTGAAATCGTAGCTTTCCTGCACGGGTGAGACCTGGTTGATATCGTTGGAATCGTTGTCGACCCGACGAAACCCGCCACTCAGCATAACCCAGGGATTGGCATAGTATTTCACACCCAGACTCAGGGACTGGGCTTTATCCTCCCGCCCCACATCCTGGAACTCGGCTACCGCGTAATTGAAACCAACATACCCAACCGTGTCGGCAGTCAGTTTCTGGTCGATCTGAAGATCCCAGTCGGTAGACAGGTAACTGGAGGAGCCGATCTCCGTGGTTTCGTTCTGGGTACGTTCGAGGAGTGCTTTGAGTTGCGTCCGGGCAGCGGGATACCAGCGGAGATCCAGGCCGAAATTCCAATCATTGACCGTATCGAAACGCGAATCATCATAGTCCTGATAGAAGCGTCCGATATAGGCATCGATACGGTTTCCCTTGGAAAAACGCCGCGTCAACCCGATCAAGCCCGTGAAACCCTCGGAATCCTTGGCGTAGCCATACGCGTCAAGATTCTCCGCATAATCCCGTCGATTGATCACCCCCTGGGCATAGAGCTGAGACTCAGGGGACATCTCATAACCCAAACGTAATCCCAGACCGGTCAGATGGCGATCCCGGTCATCGTTGTAGAGCCCTCCCACATTGTCATAATCGAGTTGTTCGTAGGTTACGCCGAATTTCGCGGAGGATAGCCCCGCCTGACGATACCACCCCAGTTGTCCCTCGAATTGATCATAGGTCGTGGGTTCATCGATCTGCAAACTACCGGATTCCTTGGAATCACGGCCTTCATGATTGCGACTGTAACTCCCACTGAGGTAGATCTGATGCTGCTCATTGAGCTCGTAACTGCCCTCACCGTTCAACCAATAATCATCATAGTCTTCCGAAGAGGCATCGGTATAGCGCCCCAGATGTGCCCCTACGTCGAATTCCAGGCGGTGAACATCCCAGAGTGAATCTATGGCAAGACTGGGTGAAACCTGGGTGATGAAGTCTGATTCCCGTGCCTGTTTGGTTGCATAGATGTTGTCATCGAAATAGCCCGTCACTTCGATCTCCGGCAACAGACGAAAATCGTCCTTGTAAAAACCCGGCTTTTTAAAGGTGTTTGTAGAACCGCCCCCTGCCACCAGAGGCGAGACATTCAGCACCAGACCGGCCAGCGCGACCGGGAACAGTACGCGGGGCAGAGGAGGCAATTTCTGTTTCATGACGGACCTTTCCTTATCTCTCCGGTTACAAATTCCGGATTCTCAAGATAAGTATATGGGCTTGACCCATACCACAGGAAACTCCCGAAACAGCTTGAAACAACTCGTAAACAGGTTGTCAGAAATCCGCTGGGGCACTTGAAGCTTTACCAGGATAGGCTATCAATTACTTAGCCGTCGAAAGCATGCTGCCCGCCAGCAACTGTGGGGCCAAGGGAAAATTCCAGGGTGGCAGGATCACGCCGATGCCGAGGGGATGATAGGTCAGCCGGTTTGTCTCGCGCGGCGGCTCGCCAGCAGCTCTGCGGCCCGGTCCAAACAGACCGCCCGCTGCCGTGAGGACGAACCAGCCTGAAGCTCGTCCCACATCTTTCGTCCTATCGCCTGAGTCTGCTGTTCCAGCGTCTGATTCACACAACTCTCCTCACTGACCTTCTGCCTAGAGTCTAGTGTAGTGTCTCAATTACTAATACGCGATTATAGCGAGACGCCAAGCCATTGGCCGCTAGGCGCACCCCTACCGCGAATCCCGCTTCGACGTCAGCAAGGGTTCCAGCAGATCCATCGGCAGCGGGAAGACCAGGGTGTGGGTCTTGTCGCCGGCGATCTCGGTCAGGGTCTCCAGGTAGCGTAACTGGATGGCCTGGGGTTGCTGCGACAGGATATTGGCCGCTTCCAGCAGCTTCTCCGCTGCCTGCTGCTCGCCCTCGGCATGGATCACCTTGGCGCGCCGGGCGCGCTCCGCCTCGGCCTGGCGGGCGATGGCGCGGATCATGCTATCGTCCAGGTCCACGTGCTTGATCTCCACATTGGTGACCTTGATGCCCCAGGCGTCGGTCTGCTTGTCGAGGATGTTGCGCACGTCGTCGTTGAGGCGGTCCCGCTCGGCCAGCATCTCGTCCAGTTCATGCTGGCCCAGGACCGAACGCAGGGTGGTCTGCGACAGCTGGCTAGTGGCCGACATGAAATCCTCCACTTGGATGATCGCCCGTTCCGGATCGATCACCCGGTAGTAGACCACCGCATTGACCTTGACCGAGACATTGTCGCGGGAGATCACGTCCTGCGAAGGCACGTCGTGCACGATGGTGCGCAGATCGACCCGCACCATCTGCTGGATGACCGGCACGATGATGATGAGACCCGGCCCCTTGACCTTCCAGAAGCGCCCCAGTGTGAAGACCACGCCCCGCTCGTACTCCCGCAGGATGCGAAACGCCGAGGCGAAAAAGGCGATGACGAGAAACGCCAGCGTGGCGTAGACATAGATGGTCATGTTGACTCCTCCTTCTTATCCATGGGTGTCACATCCAGTATCAGGCCCCTACGGCCGGTGACACGCACGGCCTGATCCTTGCGCAGGGGCTTGCGAACGGGCACTCCAGATCTCGCCGTGCACCCGGATCTCGCCCTCGCGGGCAAAGTCGTCGACCACCACGCCCTGGCTGGTGAGCATCTCCTCGCGGCCACTGACCACCGGCCGGCGATGGGACTTCATAGCCATGCCGGCGATGAAAAAGAGCAGAAAGGCGCTGCCCACACCCAAGCTGACGATCAGCGACAGGGAGATGCCGTAACCCGGCTGTTCGGTGTCGATCAGGACCAGCGAACCAATGACGAAGGCGATCACCCCGCCGATGCCCAGGGCACCGAAACTGGGCACGAAGGCCTCCCCCACCATCAAGGCCAGGCCCAGCAGGATCAGGGCCATGCCCGCGTAATTGACCGGCAGCACCTGAAAGGCGTAGAGCGCCAGCAGCAGGCAGATGGCACCAGCGGTGCCGGGCACGATCGATCCCGGGTTGGCGAATTCGTAGATCAGGCCGTAGATACCCACCAGCATGAGGATATAAGCCAGATTGGGATTGCTGACGATCGACAGCAGCTGGCTCTGCCAGTCGGGCTCGATCACCTCGATGGCCAGATCATCAGAGGTCAGGGTCTGCAGCCCCAGTGGCAGTTGTACCTGCCGGCCGTGCAGCTGCTGCAACAGCCCGTCGAGGTCGGCCGCGATGAAGTCGATCACCCCGAGTTCCAGCGCCTCAGCCGCCGACAGGCTCGCCCCATCGCGCACCGCCTCCTCGCCCCACGCCGCATTGCGCCCGCGTAGTTTGGCTAGGCTGCGCATGTAGGCCGCGGCATCATTGACCACCTTGCGCTCCTTGGCATCCGTCGGCATCGGCGCCTTTTCACGCTCGCGCTGATCCGGGGACTGGTCCTGTTGCTCGTCCGGAGCGTCGCCCTGGGGCTGCTTGGGCAGACTGCCGAGGCTCACCGGCGTGGCCGCCCCCAGATTGGTGGCTGGCGCCATTACCGCCAGGTGGCTGGCATAGAGGATATAGGTACCGGCGCTGGCGGCGCGAGCACCGCCCGGCGCCACATAGGTGATCACCGGAATCTGCGCGGCGATGATGCGCTTGACCATGTCGCGCATAGCGGTGTCGAGTCCGCCGGGTGTATCCATGCGGATGATCAACAGAGCAGCACCCTGTGCCTCCGCCTTGTCGAGGGAGCGGGTAAAATAATCGGCGGTGGCGGGGCCGATGGGACCGTTGATCTCCACCAGATAGGCCTTGTGCTGTCCCGTTTCGGCGGTCACGACGGTCCAACCGGCCAGGAGCAGGGTCAAGGACAATAGCAACGCCAGTGATCTGCGATACACCTGAATTCTCCTTCTTTGCTATCTCCTGAGTTTAGACCTTGACTGGCTATGGGGGCACATGCCGAGGGCGCGAAACGGGGCAGTTCCCAGGCCGCTTTCACGATCTCACGCCGGCCCGCATCTTCGCCGAAGTAGGTATAGGCGCGCCCCGGAATGCGCCGGGCCTGTTGGCGCGACATGCGTCGGGGACGCCGCGTCGTCCCCAGTACGCAGGCGTTGCCGAACAGGATGTGGGTGACGGGATCCACGCGGCAGCCGTCCGTTGCCGAAACAGGTTGTCAGAAATCCGCTGGGGTACTTGAAGCTTTACCAGGATAGACTATCAATTAATTAATATATAGGTTAAACGAGGCACATCCGGACAGCTTCTTCCGGTCCGATCTAGGGTTTAGGTGCCAGGCACAATATGAGGCTAACAAATCACCCCTCCTTCCCTTGCAAAAATCAATACTTTCTATTGATGCCATTCCGTAGATCAATACTACTGTCAACATTACACTTAACGAGGTTTCACTTTCGTGAAGTGTCTATGAATCGCAGGTGACGGAATGGATATAGATATTGCTCTCAATGTTTCAAGCGCCATCCTCTTCATGGGTGTACTGGGTTTGTTGCTGTCCTCCCTTCTGGCGTTTGCCAATAAAAAACTCTGGGTATTCGAAGACCCCCGCATCGATGCCGTCGAAAGCATGCTGCCCGCCAGCAACTGTGGGGCCTGTGGTAATGCGGGCTGCCGCCCCTTTGCCGAGGCCTTGATCGCCGGCCGGGTATCCCCCGCTCAGTGCACGGTCAGCAGTTCTGATGCCATCCATGAAATCGCCGACTATCTCGGCGTCGACAGCGGCAATGTGGTCAAACGGGTCGCCCGCCTGGCCTGCGCCGGCGGCAGTCATGTAGCACGTATGAAAGCCCACTATGACGGTCTCGCCACCTGCCGGGCGGCTGCAGTGGTCGCCGGCGGACCGAAAGGTTGCACCTGGGGCTGCATCGGTCTGGCCGACTGCGCCGAGACATGCGATTTCGACGCCATCACCATGAACAAGCATGGTCTGCCGGTAGTGGATGCCAGCAAATGCACAGCCTGTGAAGATTGTGTGGACATCTGTCCCAAGGGACTGTTCTCCATTCAGCCGGAGGATCACCGCCTGTGGGTGGCCTGTAAAAACCTGGAGCATGGGGATACCGCGGAGAACGATTGCGAGGTGGCCTGCACCGCCTGCGAACGTTGTGCGAAGGACTCTCCAGAAGGTCTGATCACTATCCAAAACAATCTCGCGGTTATCGACTACAGTAAGAATGGATTGGCCTCACGGGTCGCCACCGAACGTTGTCCAACCGGCGCCATTGTCTGGCTCGACGACAACCAAGGCGTAATTAAAGGATCCCAGGCCAAGCGAATCATTCGCAGTGAAGCCCTACCCATGTAAGGGTTGATCCCCAAAACCGACCGGAAGGGGCTCGCGCTGTTCGAGGTATGTCAGCCGGGTCTCTTCAGACCGTTTACACCCTAGCAAAGCAAGAGAAGTGTTCAATGTTCGGTAAGAAAGACGAGAAGACCTTCAAGTATCCCGGTATCCGCATGGCCATGGATGGTAACGGCGCGGTCATCATGTGCGAGCGTGAAGCCTCGGACGCCGCCGGTGCCTACCCGATCACCCCCTCCACTCAGATGGGGGAATACTGGGCAGAGGAGACCGCTAAAGGTCACGTCAACGTCTCTGATCGTTCCTTGATCTTCATCGAACCGGAATCCGAACACGCCGCAGCCGCGGTCACCGCCGGTATGTCGATGACCGGTCTGCGGGCCACCAACTTCTCCTCCGCCCAGGGCGTTGCATTCATGCACGAATCGCTCTACGCCGCGGTCGGCAAGCGCCTGCCTTATGTCCTCAACATCGGCTGCCGTGCCATCACCAAGGCGTCGCTTAATGTGCATTGCGGCCATGACGATTTCCACTGTATCGATGACACCGGTTTCTTCCAGGTATTTGCTAAGGATGCCCAAGGCGCGGCGGATCTCAACCTGATTGGCCGCAAGATCGCCGAACTCTCCTTGACCCCGGCAGCTGTGGCCCAGGACGGCTTTCTCACCACCCATCTGATCGAGCCCTTACAGGTACCGGAGCGCGCCCTGATCGCCGAGTTCGTCGGTCGTCCCGATGATGAGATCGAGTGCCCCACTCCGGCGCAGAAGCTGCTGTTTGGCGAAACCCGTCGTCGCGTGCCCGCGATCTGGGACGTGGACAAACCCATGCTCTCCGGTTCAGTACAGAACCAGGACGCTTTCATGCAGACTACCGCGGCCCAGCGTCCCTATTTCTTCCAGCACATTCCCGAGCTTGCCGACCGGGTGATGGAAGAGTTCTATGAACTGACCGGCCGCCGCTATGGTCGTATCGGCGCCTACAAGGCGGAAAAGGCCGACTATCTGATCATCGGCATGGGTTCCATGGTAGCCCAGGCCCAGGGTGTGGCCGACTATCTGGAGAAGACCCGCAAACTGAAGGTGGGCGTGATTGACCTGACCATGTTCCGTCCCTTCCCCGGGGACCTGTTGGGCAGAGTCATCAAAGGCAAGAAAGGCGTGGTGGTACTGGAACGTACCGATCAGCCCCTGGCCGAAGATCTGCCACTGATGCGTGAGACCCGTGCCGCGCTCACCAAGTGCATCGAGAATGGCCAGGCGATCGCTGACAAGCAGCCCCTGCCCTACCCGAATTACGATACCTATGAGCGGATGAGCGAAATCCCGCACCTCTACTCCGGTGCCTATGGTCTGGGGTCCCGGGATCTACAGCCCGAGGCGCTGATCGGCGCAGTGGAGAACATGCTGCCGGAAGGTCCTCATCGCAAGTTCTTTTACCTGGGCATCGACTTCGTGCGTGACGCCGCGACCCCTAAGCAGGAGATCCACATCCAGAAGCTGCTGGAGGCCTACCCCAAGATTGGCGAGTTGGCGGTACGCGGTTCCGAGAACCCCAACCTGATGCCGGAGGGTTCGATCACCGTACGCATGCACTCGGTGGGTGGCTGGGGCGCCATCACCACGGGTAAAAATCTGGTCATGACCCTCTACGATCTGCTCGGATACGAGATCAAGGCGAATCCGAAATATGGTTCCGAGAAGAAGGGTCAGCCCACCACCTACTATCTGGCAGCGGCGCCGACCCCGATCCCGCTCAACTGCGAATACCACTACGTGGATGTGGTGCTGAGCCCCGATCCCAACGTGTTTCACCACTCCAACCCGCTCAGTGGTCTGAAGAAAGGCGGTACCCTGATCATTCAATCCAACCTGGGCAGCGCCGACGAGGTTTGGCAGGGCTTCCCGCGCTGGATGCAGCAGCAGGTGGTGGATAACGAGATCCATGTCTTCTATGTGGACGGTTTTAAGATCGCCCGCGAGGAGGCCACTAACCCGGAGCTTCAGCTGCGCATGCAGGGTAATGCCTTTCAGGGCGCCTTTTTCGCCGGATCGCCGCTGATGCAGATGGCCGATCTGGACGAAAAGAAGCTGTTCACCGCCATCGAGGACCAGTTGGAACACAAGTTCGGCAGCAAGGGCCGTCGCGTGGTGGAGGATAACCTGCGAGTGGTACGCCGAGGTTTCGACGAGATCCACGAGATCACCGATAAGGTGGTCGGCGCGGTTACCGCACAACCGGAGAAGAAGGCCCCAGCGCTACCGATCATGCTCAAACAGCTGCCACAAGGCGACGGTGGTGTCGCCGACATTCACCGATTCTGGGAACAGACCGGCAGCTTCTACGCCAGTGGCAAGGGTTCCGACAATCTGGCGGACCCCTACCAGGCACTCTCCCTGATACCCGCCTCCACCGGTGTGTTCCGGGATCTGACCCAGATCCGCTTTGACTACCCCCGCTGGGTGGCGGAGAACTGCACCGCCTGCGGCGACTGCTACACCCTCTGCCCCGACAGCGCCTTGCCGGGCCTGGTCAACAAGGTGAGCGACGTCTTCGCCACTGCCATCAACCGGGTCGAGACCCAGGGCATGCCGACCCAATTCCTGCGCCGTGAGAGCCGCAACGTGGAGAAGCGTCTGCGCGAGCTGCTCAATGATGCCGGCGAAGCCGCCCAAGTGAGCGCCCTGCTCGATCAGGCGGTGTTGGAGACGCTTGCCGCAGCCGAGGTGGAAGACGCGCAACGCCCGGTGCTGGAAGAGGAGTTCGGTCGCTTCATCCAAGCCCTGGGCAGCTTCGACTTCTCCGTCACCAAACCCTACTGGAGTAATCTGGAGAAGAAGAACAAAGGCAGTGGCGGGCTCTTCTCCATCACCGTCAACCCCTATACCTGCAAAGGCTGCATGGAGTGCGTGGACGTCTGTGAGGACGACGCCCTGGTCGCCACCCATCAGGACGATGCCGCCATCGACAAGATGCGCAGCGACTGGGCCTTCTGGCTAGACCTGCCCACCACGGATGCCAGCTTCAACCGCATCGACGACCTGGACGAAAAGATCGGCGCCCTGCACACCCTGCTGCTCGACAAGGACAACTACAGCGCCATGGTCTGCGGCGACGGCGCCTGCCTGGGTTGCGGTGAGAAGACCATCATTCACCTCTTCACCAGCACTGCGGTGGCATTGATGCAGCCCCGGGTAAAGACCCATGTGGGGCGAATCGAGAAACTCATCGAACAGCTCGAGCAGCATGTGCGTTTGAAACTGGCCGCTGGTGTGGATCTCAGCAGTATCAGCGCCATCAACCAGGCGGCTGCCACCGATGGGGATCTGACTCTCTCCGGTCTCAGTGACAGTCTGGATGCCGGCCACGAGAAGACCGTCATCGACCGGGAGTGGCTGCAGTGGGTGACGAAACTGCTGGATCAGTTGCGCGACCTGAAGTGGCGCTATACGGAAGGTGAGACCAAAAATGGCCGCGCCGAGATGGGCATCGTCAACTCCACCGGATGCACCTCGGTGTGGGGCTCGACCTTCCCCTTCAACCCCTATCCCTTCCCCTGGGCCAGTCACCTGTTCCAGGACAGTCCTTCGATGGCCCTGGGTCTGTTCGAGGGCCATATGCAGAAGATGGCCGACGGTTTTTCCGCGATTCGCAAGGCAGAACTGGAACTGGCCGGTAAATACAACCCGGCCGAACACGACGACTTCTTCAAACAGTTCAACTGGAAGCAGTTCAGTGACGACGAGTGGCAACTCTGCCCGCCGGTGGTATCCGTGGGCGGTGACGGGGCGATGTACGACATCGGCTTCCAGAACCTCTCCCGGGCACTGGCCTCAGGCATGCCGATCAAGGTGTTGGTACTCGACACCCAGGTCTATTCCAATACCGGCGGTCAGGCCTGTACCTCAGGCTATATCGGCCAGATCGCCGACATGAGTCCCTACGGCAAGGCCATGAAGGGTAAGGAGGAGATCCGCAAGGAGGTCTCCCTGATCGGCATCGCGCACCGCACCACCTATGTGCTGCAGAGCGCGATCAGCAGCGCCACCCATCTGATCGAAGGCTATATCGACGGACTCAACAGCCGACGTCCCGCACTGTTCAACATCTACGCGGTCTGCCCGCCGGAGCATGGCGTGGGCGACGACCGGGCCTACGAGCAATCGAAACTGGCCGTGGAGAGCCGCGCCTACCCGCTGATCAAATACGATCCGGACGCGGGCGAGACGATCGAAGCCTGCATCGACCTGGAGGGCAACCCTTCTCTGGACGACGACTGGCCGATCTACAGCCTGACCTACCAGAACGAAAAGGGCGAAGAGGAGAAGCTCGAAGTGCCCATGACCTTCGCCGATTTCGCACTGACCGAAGGCCGCTTCCGCAAGCAGTTCCGCAAGGCGCCCCCGGAGACCTGGAACGACGACATGCTACCCATGCACGAGTTCATCGAACTGGACTGATGCGGGTTATCTGCGCCCAGGAGATCGCCCTCTCCTGCATCGAACGCCGCCAGTTCTGGCGTCAACTCAAGGGCATCGCGGGTGAACTCGACAAGGTCGATGTGAACGCCCTGGTGGATCAGGCCAAGATCGACATGGCCAACCGCCTCAGCTCGACCCTGCTGTCACTGGCCGCCAGTGGCAATGCGACGGCACTGACCGGTTCCCTCTCCGCCAACGGCAACACCGCAACAACCCCAGTATCCGGAGGTGCTGAGACATCGGGCGACTATGAGCCGGTGTGGATCGAGACGCCGGAGTGTACCGCCTGCGACGAGTGCATCGAGATCAACCCCAAAATCTTCGCCTACAACAGCGACAAGAAGGTGGAGATCCTCGATCCCAAGGCAGGGGCTTATAAGGATGTTGTGAAGGCTGCGGAAAAGTGCACCGCGGGGTGTATCCATCCCGGAACGCCATGGAATGCTGCTGAAAAAGATCTGGACAAACTAGTGAAACGGGCGGCGAAGTTTCAGTAATGCCCAAGAGCATCGTGCGCAGTACCGATAACCCG
>JARRNW010000172.1:0-12954 GCA_037384565.1 Candidatus Thiodiazotropha sp. | reverse complement strand
GAGCCGACCCATGGCACTGAACAGGCTCACCGCCAGCACCACACAAAGCAACAGCAAGCCCAGATCCCAGAGGCTGGACCAGTGGGGCATGAACACCTCGTCAAGCATCTGCCGTTCACTCAAACCTGCGGTGGGAAACCATTGCCAATACTGCTGGTTGGCGAAAAAACCGATCATCAGCACCCCCGCCAGCATGGTCGGTACCGACCAGAGTCCCAGCATCACGATGCCGCTGCTGACATCGAAGGAGCGCCCCCGCTCCACCGCGGCCCGAACCCCGATCAACAGGGCCAGCAGATAGACCACCGGGATGCTCAGCACATTCAACAACACCGTGACCGGCACCCGCTCCTCGAGCAGCTCAGTGACCGGACGGCCGTAGCGAAAACTGCGCCCAAAATCGGACCCCTTGCTAAAGGAAAAGCCGCTCAGGCGATTCTCTTCATCAAAGGTGAAACCGATAGGCGAGACATTGTTGAGCCAACGCAGGTACTGCAGATAGGCAGGGTCGTCCAGACCATAGAGCCGGTTGTAGTAGGCCTCGATCTCCTTCTTCGCCTGGGGATCGAGATTCTGCCCCTCCACCAGACTCTGGGCGCTGATCCCCCCCGGCGAGGAAGCCATCACCACGAACACCACCAGGGTGATACCCAGCAAGGTGGGCAGCATCAGCAGCAGGCGTCGGATCAGATAGGTCAGCATGGATTACTGGGTGTAGCGCTGTTCCGCTTTGGGCACATAAGTCTCGATCGGCAGGTTTCCCAGATTCAGGCCCACCTTGGTCGACACAACGTTGTGGATACGCCGATCGATGAACACCAGGCTCTTGCGGCGCATCAGGAAAGTATAGGGTTGATCCTGGTAGAGTAAACGCTCCGCTGCCTGCCACAACGGCATACGTTTATCTTCGTCCACAGTGGCCCGCGCCTCGTCGATCAGGCGGTCCAGTTCCGGATTGCGGTAGTCGGTAAAATTATTCCCCCCGTCCGCGATCTGGCTGCTGTGAAACATCTGGTAGAGATCGGTCTCCAGACCACTGGTCCAGCCCAGTGTCATGGCGTCGAAATCCCGTTTCTTCATCAGGTCGAGCATCACCGACCACTCAGTGGGCTTGGGTTTCATGAGAATCCCCGCACGGGCCAGCAGATCCTTGATGAGCAGCACCATGCGACCGGTATCCTCACTGCCCTGAAAATAGACCAGCTCGAATTCGAAGGGCCGGCCCTCGAGATCCTCGAGAATACCGTCACCGTTGCGGTCCTCATACCCCGCCTCCTGCAGCAGTTCCATCGCACGAGGCGGATTGTAGGAGCGGGGTTCGAGACCCGGATTATGCTGCTTACTGTTGAAGTTGAAGGGGCTCACGGCGACCTCCCCATAACCCAGATAGATCTCGTCGACAATACGCAGCCGATCAATCAGCAGGGTCATAGCCTGGCGTACCCGGACATCTGCGAACCGGGTCGAAGTGTCTACCCTGCGCTGATTCCAACCGATGTAGGAATATCCGGCGACCGGACTCATATACTCCCAGTGTTCGGCCTTTTTCGTCAGATCCGGGTCCTCGGCCAGTTCCCGGTATTCCCGGGGTCGCGAGCTATAGGTGTCGATATCGCCATTGCGAAAGGTGGTTAGACGGGCACTGTCATTTTCGATGATCCGCCAGATCAATCGTTCGTAAGACGGCTGCACCGCACCCCAGTAACGGGGATTACGATGCAGTTCTACCCCGCCCTTATCCGGCGACCAGTGTTTGGGATCCTCCAACCGATAGGGGCCGGATCCGAGCAGCAGTCCCTTCGATTGGTTGAAGGTATTGGTTTCCTTAAGGTAAGGCTCGTAAAAATGCCGGGGCATCACCGGCATACCACCGGCAAGGGACAGGGCATTGAAATAGGGTTCGGCAAACTGAAATTTGACCGTCAGCGGATCGAGGGCCTCCACCGACGCGATCTTCGTATAGTAGGCCCGTTGTCGGGGCGCCTGAATCTCAGGGGTCATGATAAAACGAAAGGTAAAGGCCACATCCTCGGCGGTGAGCGGTTGGCCGTCGGAAAACTGCAGACCGTCACGAAGTTTAAAGACAAAGGTCAGACCGTCTTCACTAACCTCCCATTCACTGGCCAGCAGCCCCTCCCACACCAGGGTATCCGGATCGCGAGTCAACAGACTCTCGAGTACAAAGTCTTGAACATTCGAGGCATCGGCGTCTTCCGAGACAAACGGGGTGAGGGTTTTCAGATTGGCGAGAAATGCCTCCACCAGCCAGTCCCCCGCAGCATAATCATCCCTTTGGGTGACCGCGTAGGCCCGCTTGAACGCGGCGGGTACTCCCGGATCCACCGTTGTCCCGGAGGCATCGGACAGCTTCACTCCCTGATCGATACGCAGGTTCATCGCCCGAAGCCCTCCGCGAATCTCGCGGATGTCCTGGGACTGCTCGCGTAACAACTGTTCAAGCCGGGCCATTTTCTGCCACTGGCGATCCACCATGTACATGGCCAGAACGATGGTTAAAAGAATCGCTAACAATCCGCCGAAATAGAGGATATCCCGACCGGTAAAACGTCGCTGCATGGTTCATCAACTCCTAAGTTCCGCCGGCAGCCCGGTGCATTGCGTATCCTCCGCATCCGGTCACGCTTACGTGGATTACCGCGACCGGAGAGGGAAACGCGTCTCGAAGTATGCAAGTCTAAACTGCATTTCAAGGCGGTGAAAGTGATTCGCCCCACGGGGATTCCAAGCGGCGACGCGCCAAACCGCGCTTTCCGGCTTCGAAAAATTCCGGTAAGTTACGCAATTCAACGATAAGAATCGGTTCGTGCCCCAGACACGCATCATAACGACAGGTATCTTACATGGGCTTTCTACAAAACAAACGCATTCTCATTGTCGGTATCGCCAGTAATCGCTCCATTGCCTGGGGTGTTGCCCAAGCCATGCACCGAGAGGGGGCGGAACTGGCCCTCACCTACCAGACCGAAAAACTGAAAAGCCGCGTTGAAGATGCGGCGGAGAAATTTTCCGCCAGCCTGATCGCCCCCCTGGATGTCACCAGCGACGAACAGATCGCGCAGCTGTTCGAAACCCTGGAAAAGGAGTGGGGTTACCTGGACGGTATCGTGCATGCGGTGGGTTTCGCCCCCCGTGACCATCTGGAAGGCAACTACCTCGACCACCTCACCCGGGAAGGCTTTGCCCTCGCCCACGACATCAGCGCCTACAGCTTCGCGGCGCTGGCCAAGGCGGGACATTCCCTGATGCAGGGCCGTAATGCAGCGTTGGTCACCATGTCCTATCTGGGTGCCGTGCGCACCGTACCCAACTACAACGTCATGGGTGTGGCCAAGGCAAGTTTGGAGGCGAATGTTCGCTATATGGCGGAAGCACTGGGCCCTGAGGGCATCCGGGTCAACGGGGTATCCGCCGGTCCCATCCGTACCCTGGCTGCCTCAGGCATCAAGAATTTCAAGGGAATGCTGGACGACGCTGAGAAAAAGAACCCATTGCGCCGTAATGTGACCATCGAAGAGGTGGGCAATACCACCGCCTTCCTCTGTTCCGACCTGGCCTCGGGCATCACTGGCGACATCGTCTATGTGGACTCGGGGTATCACATTTTGGGCATGGTCTGATTTTGGGAATTTTAAATTTTGAATTATTAGTTTTGAATTGATGTATTCGCTGCGCTCATAAATGTTTAATAACAAATCGTGAGTGCAACGAACACATCAATTTAAAATTCAAAATTTAAAACTAATAATTTATTCTTTGCCCTGTTTCAGCAGAATTTCAATGTCCGCCCGGGCTTTCAGATCCGCGACCACTCGATCGTAGTCGCTCCGCGCCATCATTCGCTGGATATTGTTTTCCAGATTCTTATCCTTTTCCGCGTCCAGACTGCCTTCGGTTACCTTGGACAGAACATAGACCCCCTGATCACCTTGAGGCAGACCCACCGCACCGGATGTGGATGAGTTCTCTTGGGGTTTGGCGGCACGGAACAGCGCACTGCTCAACGTGGGTGGCAGACTCCGGTCACTACGGGTCACCGTCGTCGGCCCCGTGACCGGATAGTTGCCGGCCACCTGTGGCAGCGGGGTACCGGCGCTGATTTCCGTCAGGCGCTTCTGCGCCTCGGCTTCCGCCTGTTGTTCCGCCTTTTGGGTACGCAGAGTCTCGATAACCTGGTCACGAACCTCGTCCAGGGGCTGTATCATAGATTCCCGATGATCAATCACCCGAACCACAATGGAACGTGTGCCGTCCAGTTCGATCAGATCGCTGTTATGCTGCTCCTTGAGCACATCCTCGCTAAACGCGGCGTTGAGCACCTTCGGATTGGTCAGGTCACCCGTTGCCGGCTCATCACGGGTCAGCCAATCGCTTTGCTGGATGGTCAGTCCCAGGGTATCCGCAGCCGTGTCCAGAGAATTGGGCTGTTCATAGCTCAAGTTCGCCAACTCCTCGGCCATTTCGAAATAGCGGCGTTCACCCTCCGATTTGCGATATCCCTTTTCCACATCTGCTCGGGCCTCTTCGAAAGATTTGACCGAACCCGGTTTGATCCCGGTCAGTTTGATCAGATGGTAACCGAAGCTGCTACGCACCGGATCGCTCACCTCTCCTTCCTGCAGACTGAACACCGCCGTTTCGAAAGCAGGATCCATCTCCATGGTACCTTTACCAAAGTACCCCAGATCGCCTCCCTCGGCGGCTGTACCCGGATCCTGTGAATACTCCTTGGCCAGATCGGCGAAGGACTCACCCTGATCGAGACGTGCTTTGATGGTTTGGAGCTTTTCCAGGGTAGCCTGTTCATCGGCCGGGTCCGCATCCTGGGCCAGGGTGAGGAGGATGTGGCTGGCTCGCCGTTCCTCAGGGATGCTGAATTGTTGTTCCAGATGCGTATCGTAGTAACCGTGTAGCAGATCATCCGAGACCTCCACGGTCGCACCCGCTGCGTCGGCATCCAGTAGGATGTATTCAAGCTTCACCTTTTCGGCAGCCCGATAGTCTTCCTGGTGACCGGTGTAGTAGTTCTGAATCTCCTCGTCACTCAGTTCGCCATCGACCTTGAAGTCGGATGCGGGAATCACGAAATAGGAGACTTCCCGGGACTGGTTCTGCAGGCGTGCATGCTGTTCCAACTCATGTTGGGTCACGAAGGTACCTGCGCTTATCGCCTGTGACAGCTGCTCGGATACCAGTACGTTGCGGATTCGTTCCTCAAAACCGGCGGTGCTGAATCCCTGTAATCTGACCGCCCGCTCATAGGTCTCCTGGTCGAAATGACCGTCCTTTTGAAAAGCGGGCATCCCGAGAATCGCCGCCTGTACCAGCGGTCTGCCGGCCCGCAGACCCATCTTTTGAGCGGCCTGTTTCAGGACTTCCTCATCAATCATCCGGTCCAACACCTGGGTGCGCAGACGGGTATCATCGAACAACTCAGGTCGGTAAGCGGCACCCAGTTGTTCACGCAATTGCTGACGAAAACGTTGAAACTGACTGTCCAGGTTACGTTCTGTGATTTCGACACCATTGACTGTGGCCACCAAGGGTTCCGAACCGATACCCAGATAGGACTGGATACCCCAGAGCGCGAAAGGAATCGTGATAAGGATGACGATCGCCCAAGCGATCCAGCCCTGAGCTTTGTGACAGGCCGGTATTCTAACCAACTGAACTACCGCTCCAAATGGTGGGTGCTGCAGGGATCGAACCTGCGACCCTCGCCTTGTAAGGGCGATGCTCTCCCAGCTGAGCTAAGCACCCCGGAAAGGCGCGCTAGTTTATTGCATCTTTTAAAGCTTTACCAGCTTTAAATGACGGGATTTTGGAAGCCTTGATTTTGATGGTTTCGCCGGTCTGAGGATTGCGGCCTTCACGGGCAGCGCGCTCTTTCACGGAAAAAGTACCAAATCCTACCAGAGAAAGCGTGTCGCCCGCCTTCATAACTTCCGTGACTGCATTCACCATTCCATCAAGTGCCCGTGCGGCGGCGGCTTTGGAAATGTCCGCGGATTCCGCCATTGCCTCAATTAGTTCGGCCTTATTCATTAATCAAATACCCCTATTGTGGTTCGGGCGGGTCACACCCCCCCAGATAATTTGTGCGTTATGGCCCACTCAGAGCCCGAAACGCCAGAATTTATACCGACTGACATACACCCTGTCAAGCAACGTACCGTGCGCAGGCCCTGCAAATATCGGCAGAATTATGCAAAGAATCGTCACAAACCCCAGGTCGTGGAGTTCGTCACATGAACGACATTCGCAGTTGATTGAAAAGCGTTTCGATTACCTAGTGTAGTGTCCAATACTGCACTAGGCGCAAAAAGAGCCAAGCCCCAACGTTCGCGTATCTGTCAATTCATGGCGAACGATGGGGCTCACTGCTTACAATTCATCAACTTACAATGAAATTAATGCACACCAGATTTCTTACTGTCATCAGCAGGACGCTTTTTAGCCGATTTGCGTGGCGTGGTGGATACAGCCTTCGCACCCTCATTGGGTTGCGGCATCTCGGTTAACGCGATCTGCAATACCTCATCGATCCAGCGAACCGGACGGATGTCGAGATTCTGTTTGATATTCTTCGGAATGTCCACCAGATCCCGCTCGTTTTCTTCCGGTATGATAACGGTAGCGATTCCCCCTCGGTGGGCTGCCAGCAACTTCTCTTTCAGACCGCCAATCGGCAATACCTCACCGCGCAGGGTGATCTCACCGGTCATTGCCACATCCGCACGCACAGGGATCTTGGTCAGTGCGGACACCAGACAGGTGCACATACCCACACCCGCGCTCGGGCCGTCCTTTGGCGTCGCACCCTCCGGCACATGGATGTGCACGTCGAATTTCTGATAAAAATCTTCTTCCAGGGCCAACGAATCCGCGCGGCTTCTGACCACGGTCATGGCCGCCTGAATCGACTCCTGCATGACCTCACCGAGCTGTCCGGTATGGCTCAAACGACCCTTACCGGGCATCAGCGCGGCCTCGATTCGCAGTAACTCGCCACCCACCTCGGTCCACGCCAGGCCCGTAACCTGACCTACCTGATCGTGTTCATCGGCCCGGCCGTAGCGGAAGCGCCGCACGCCCAGGTAGTCCTCCAACCGCTTGGCTGTGAGGGTCACCTTGTTGGTGGTCTTCTTCAACAAAATTTCTTTAACCACCTTGCGGCAGATTTTAGCGATCTCACGCTCCAGGTTGCGCACCCCGGCCTCACGGGTGTAGTAGCGCACGATGTCGCGTATCGCTTCCTCGCGAATGATCAGTTCCTCGGGTTTCAGGCCGTTGTTCTCCATCTGTTTCGGCACCAGGTAGCGCTGGGCGATATTCACCTTTTCGTCTTCGGTGTAGCCCGAAAGGCGAATCACCTCCATACGATCCAGCAGTGCCGCAGGAATGTTCAGGGTATTCGCAGTGGCGACGAACATCACTTCGGAGAGATCGAAGTCCACCTCCAGGTAGTGGTCGTTGAAGGTATGGTTCTGTTCGGGGTCCAACACCTCCAACAGTGCCGATGCGGGATCGCCACGAAAATCCATCGCCATTTTGTCGATCTCATCGAGCAGGAACAACGGATTACGGGTTTTTACCTTGCTCAGGTTGTTGATAATCTTGCCCGGCAGAGCGCCGATGTAAGTTCGGCGATGGCCTCGGATCTCCGCTTCGTCACGTACCCCGCCCAAAGCCATGCGGGTGAACTTGCGATTGGTGGCGCGTGCGATGGATTGACCCAATGAAGTCTTGCCCACGCCAGGAGGACCAACCAGGCAGAGAATCGGGCCCTTGAGTTTACGCACCCGCTGTTGTACTGCGAGGTATTCCAGGATACGCTCCTTGACCTTCTCCAGACCATAGTGATCTTCGTCCAGCACCTGATTGGCGCCGCCGATGTCGTTACGGATCTTGGTGCGCTTTTTCCAGGGTAAACCCACCAGGGTATCGATGTAGTTGCGTACCACCGTGGCTTCCGCCGACATGGGGGACATCAACTTGAGTTTGTTCAGTTCGTTGTTGGCCTTGTCCTTGGCCTCTTTGGTCATGCCGACTGTTTCGATTTTTTTAGTCAGATCCTCGATTTCGTTCGGTGCATCATCCATCTCACCCAACTCTTTCTGGATCGCCTTCATCTGCTCATTGAGATAGTACTCGCGCTGGTTCTTCTCCATCTGACGTTTGACCCGGCCGCGAATCCGCTTCTCCATTTGCAGAATGTCATTCTCGCCTTCCATCAGGCCCATCAGGTGTTCGAGACGCTCGCGGACATTGGGCATCTCCAGCACATGCTGTTTCTCTTCCAGCTTGAGGGACATGTGTGCCGCGATGGTATCGGCCAGACGGCTGGGATCATCGATACTCGACAATGAGGTGAGCACTTCCGGCGGAACCTTCTTATTCAGTTTGACATACTGATCGAACAGGTTGGTTGCGGAGCGCATCAACACCTCGGTTTCACGTCCGGCCAGATCCAGGTTGTCAGTCAGACTTTCGAGGCGTGCGGTGAAATACTCATCCGTGTCAATGAATTCGATGATACGGGCTCGTTCCCCACCCTCAACGAGCACCTTTACGGTGCCGTCGGGCAGTTTCAGCAACTGCAGGATATTCGCCAGTGTACCGATGGCGTACATATCACTCACATCCGGATCATCCACATCCGCGCTCTTTTGCGCCGCCAGGAGAATCTGTTTGTTGCTCTGCATCGCCGCATCCAGGGCCTGGATAGATTTGTCCCGACCGACGAACAGGGGAATCACCATGTGCGGATAAACCACCACATCCCGCAATGGTAAGACCGGAACCACATTACTCTGATCTCTGATCGAACTGGTTTCTGTGTGTTCTTGACCCATTCTAAATATCCTCGTTGAGCAGTGTATCTGCCCGGTAATAACTTCTATCGATGATGAGACCGCGTCGGTACTGGGAAACGATTGATTGTGCGGGTCGGTGCAGCCACTTGGCCTGCGCCCCCTACTCGAGGGCACCTTATCCCTTGCGATCCGCGAGTGTTGCTGATCAATAAACTACATATATGGCCTGCCACCCAATGTTTCAAGTCTATCGATAACGTCAATGGTGAAAACACAAGCGACCGGGAACCGACAATTTGACGCAAACAGCCCATCACTGTGTCACCCGTTTGACATCCCGTTCTCACAGATCAACGGGTTACACGGCACGCTTTCTCTACCGAATATTGACATACAATAATCATGCCTGACTATCGATTTAAACAGATGGATCCGGAGTAATTAGCACTTACTTAAAGAGGCTGCGCAGTAGTACCCGACCACTTAGAGAAAAATCAACCGCAAACGAAAACAGCTCGGGTAAGCTACCCGAGCTGTCGTTGCGCAGAACGAATGTTTGCTTAAATATCAATCAGATGCAGCAATCTGCTTGTCGCTGTTGTCATAGATCATCAGGGGTTCGGATTCTCCTGCGATGACACCCTCGTCCACAACCACCTTGGCGACTTCGTCCATGGATGGCAGGTCATACATGGTATCCAGCAGAACCTGCTCCAGAATGGTGCGAAGCCCCCGAGCCCCGGTTTTCCGTGCCATCGCCTTGCGCGCAATCGCCCGTAAAGCATCTTCACGGATCTCGAGTTCACAGCCTTCCATTTCGAAAAGCCGGGAGTATTGCTTGGTGAGTGCATTTTTCGGTTCAGTGAGAATCTGGACCAGGGAGTCCTCGTCCAGTTCCTGCAAGGTGGCAACCACCGGCAGACGGCCTACAAACTCAGGAATCAAGCCATATTTGATCAGATCTTCCGGTTCGACATCGACGATGATGTCACCCACGGAACGGGAGTCATCCTTGCTCTTAACCTCCGCGGAGAAGCCGATTCCACCCTTTTCGGAGCGATCCTTGATGACCTTTTCCAACCCGGCGAAGGCACCGCCGACGATGAACAGGATGTTCGAGGTGTTGACCTGCAGGAACTCCTGCTGAGGATGCTTACGCCCCCCTTGGGGCGGCACCGAAGCCACCGTGCCCTCGATCAGTTTCAGCAGCGCCTGCTGCACACCTTCACCCGAAACGTCACGGGTGATCGAGGGATTGTCGGATTTGCGGGAGATTTTGTCGATTTCGTCGATGTAGACGATACCGGTCTGAGCCTTCTCCACATCATAATCGCACTTCTGCAGAAGCTTCTGGATGATGTTTTCCACATCCTCACCGACATACCCCGCCTCGGTCAGGGTTGTGGCATCGGCAATGGTAAAGGGTACATTCAGCATCCTGGCCAGGGTCTCGGCCAACAGAGTCTTGCCCGAACCGGTAGGACCGATTAGCAGGATGTTCGACTTGGCCAGTTCGACCTCGTTTTCCTTGCCGATGGCATCCAACCGCTTGTAGTGGTTATAGACCGCAACCGAGAGCACTTTTTTGGCCCGCCGTTGCCCTATAACATACTGATCCAAGGTCTTATTAATCTCTTGAGGCTTGGGCAGCTTGTTGACGCTCTCCTCACCGGGTTCCTGCATCTCCTCCCGGATAATGTCGTTGCAGAGTTCAACACATTCATCGCAGATGAAGACGGAGGGACCGGCAATCAGCTTGCGCACCTCGTGCTGGCTTTTGCCGCAAAAGGAGCAATACAACAGCTTGCCGTCGTCGCCTTTACCGCTCTTGTCACTGCCCATAGTTCACTCCTTACAAGCCGAATTTAATCTGCTTCTAGTTCAATCATATCCATCTGTATCGGGATGGCAAGGATAGACTAACAAAAACCTGATCTGAGTACAGGCTCCTGCAGCCACGCCAAAACCGCCCGAAACAGTGGGTTATTTCGTCTCGATCCCAACCCGAGAAGCGAGAACGGAATCGATCAGGCCATACTCTACAGCCGCCTCGCCACCCATGAAGTTGTCGCGTTCGGTATCGACGGCGACCTTCTCCAGACTCTGCCCGGTGTGTTCCGCCATGATGGTATTGAGTCGTTCACGCAGCAACAGTATCTCTTTGGCGTGAATCTCGATATCCGTGGCCTGGCCCTGAAATCCCCCCAAAGGCTGATGGATCATCATGCGGGAATTCGGCAGACAGTAGCGCTTGCCTTTTGCGCCACCGGTCAACAGCAATGCGCCCATACTCGCTGCCTGACCGATACACATGGTGCTCACATCCGGCTTGATGAACTGCATGGTGTCGTAGATCGACATACCGGCGGTCACCGCCCCACCGGGTGAATTGATGTAGAGGTGGATGTCCTTGTCTGGATTCTCCGACTCCAGGAACAGCAACTGGGCCACCACCAGGTTGGCCATGTGATCCTCAACCGGTCCGACGAGAAAAATCACCCGCTCCTTGAGCAGTCGGGAGTAGATATCAAATGAACGCTCCCCGCGGGCGGTCTGTTCAATTACGATCGGGACCAATCCGAGATTCTTCGCATCCGGCAGTCCAGAGACTGTATCAATCATAGTCAAGGTTCCTTCGGGTTAGCCTTGTTCGGTCAATGCGGTAAAACTGCTGGCCTCATCAACGACGTTGACCTGATCCAACACCCAGTCGACCACCTGATCCTCCAGCACGACATTGCTCACTGCCGCCAGCTGCTGCTCGTTGCTGTAGTAGTAGTTGACCACCTCTTCCGGCTTTTCATAACTGGCGGCGTACTCTTCGATTTTCTTGCGTACTCTATCGTTATCGACCTGCAGGTCGTTCTGTTTAACGATTTCAGCGATCACCAATCCAAGGGTGACCCGTCGTTTCGCCTGCTCTTCAAACATATCACGGGGCAGCTCGAAGGTCCCAGCCCCCTGTCCCAGTTGCTGACGAGCCTGTTTGCGCAGAGCTTCGATCTCCTCATCCACCAGCGCCGAGGGAATGTCGACCTTGTGCTGTTCGACAATCAGGTCCATCGCCTGCTGTTTCATCCGGGCCTGGATTCGCTGCTCAAGTTCTCGCTGCATGTTCTCAGTAATATCGGATTTGAGCTTATCAACACCCTCTTCCGCACCGAACTCCTTGGCAAAGGCATCATCGACCTCCGGCAGAACCTCCTCGGTGACCTCACTGACCTCCACCTCGAACGTTACAGGCTTACCTGCCAGTTCTTCTACCCGGTAGTCCTCAGGGAATTTCAGCTCGATGCTGCGTTTATCGGTTTTCAACATACCGATCAGGCCGGATTCGAAACCCTCGATCATGCGTCCGGAACCGAGTACCAGATCCACATTTTCGGCACTTCCACCTTCAAACGCCTCGCCATCGATCAGGCCTTTGAAACTGATTTTGACCTGATCGCCATCCTGCGCGGCGCGATCGACACTGTTCCAGGTTGCCCGCTGTTTGCGCAATTTGAGCAACATCTCTTCAAGATCCTGCTCGGTAATCTCGGCAACCGGACGCTTGACTTCACCTTCCAATTTCGCCAAAGCAATCTCCGGCATCACCTCGACGGTTGCAATATAGCTGAAGAGCCCCTCATCCCCGGAATTGGCGGGTTCGATCTTGGGCATGCCGGCCGGCTTCAATTTCTCCTGTTGAATGGCCTGTTGATAACTGGTTTCAATCAGCTGGCCATAGACCTCCTGAAGCACCTGTCCGCCGTAATTACGGCGCAGCAGTTTCATGGGTACCTTTCCGGGACGAAAGCCATCCAGTCTTGCGGTACGACCGATCTGCTTGAGGCGCTTGGTCACTTCCGCATCGATCTGCTCAGCAGGCAATTCTACGGTCATTCGCCGCTGCAGCCCTTCTCCCGTTTCCACCGAAACTTGCATGGTTCTTCTCCTGACAGTCGGTCCTGTCACTAAATATCACAAAACAAACTGGATTGTCCTGTCGTCCGCCCGTTCACGGCCGACAGAGAATTGGTGCGAAAGGAGAGACTCGAACTCTCACGGGTTACCCCACAGGAACCTAAATCCAGCGCGTCTACCAATTCCGCCACTTTCGCAGGATTCGTCGCAACGA
>JARRNW010000171.1:0-7364 GCA_037384565.1 Candidatus Thiodiazotropha sp. | reverse complement strand
AACTATACCTCGTTCTCAGACCGGGAGATCGTCATCCGGTTCCTTGGTGAGCCGATGTGGATGCTCATCGAGGAGTTACGCGGCAGCCGTCGCACCGGACGTTCGGCACGCATGCTGTTCGAGATCCTGGGGGACATGTGGGTCATCACCCGCAACCCCTACCTGCAGGACGATCTGCTGGACAATGAACAGCGCCGCCAGGCCCTGGTCAACGCCCTGACCCACCGTCTGGATCAGTTCGGCGCCCGCACCAACAGCAATCAAAAGGCCGAGCAGCTGCTCAGCGCGACCCGCGAGGCGGTGGCCCGATTCGCCCGACAGTTCGAGGACCTGCTTGCACTGCGGCGGCGCACGCGACAAAACCTGATTGGCCTGACCCGGGCGGACAACATCGATTTCAGTGGCTTTGCCCGGGTATCCCATGCCACCGATGCCACCGACTGGCGAGTGGAGATCCCCTTCGTGGTCATCACCCCCGATAAGGAGGAAGAGGTAGCGCCCATCGTACGGGCCTGCATCGACTCGGGTCTCAGCCTGATCCCCCGGGGCGGCGGCACCGGTTATACCGGCAGCGCGGTCCCCCTGGATCCCCATACCGCGGTAATCAATACCGAAAAGCTCGACCGGGTGGGTCCGGTCGAAAACCTGGAACTGCCCGGAGTTTCCGGCCCGGTGCCCACCATCCACACCGGCGCGGGGGTGGTGACCCGACGGGTCTCGGATGCGGCGGATGCCCAGGGCCTGGCCTTTGCCGTGGACCCCACCTCCCAGGACGCCTCCACCATCGGTGGCAATATCGCGATGAATGCGGGGGGCAAGAAGGCGGTGCTCTGGGGCACCACTCTGGACAATCTCGCGAGCTGGCGCATGGTCACCCCCGAGGGGGAGTGGCTTGAGATCGAGCGGCTCAATCACAACCTGGGCAAGATCCACGATCAGGCCGAAGTGCAGTTCCGTCTCACCCGCTATGACAGCAGCGGCAAAACCCCAATCGGTGACCCCCGGATACTGAGCATGCCCGGACAGGACTTCCGCAAGGCAGGGTTGGGCAAGGATGTGACAGACAAATTCCTCTCCGGTCTGCCTGGGGTGCAGAAAGAGGGTTGCGACGGGCTCATCACCTCGGCGCGTTTTGTACTCCACCGGATGCCCAGCCAGGTACGCACCTTGTGTCTGGAGTTTTTCGGTACGGATATCGGCAAGGCGGTTCCCGCCATCGTTGAACTCAAAGACTATCTGGACAGCCATGAGCAAGTATTGCTCGTCGGGCTTGAACACCTGGACGAGCGTTATCTCAAAGCGGTCAAATACTCGACCAAGGCCGCCCGCCATGAACGGCCCAAAATGGTCCTTCTGGCCGACCTCGCCAGTGACGATGAAATCCATCTTGAGAAGACCGCGGCCGAGGTGGTGCGCTTGACCCGTGCCCGGGAGGGCGAGGCCTTCATCGCCAGCAGCCCCGAAGCACGCCGTAATTTCTGGCTCGACCGGGCCCGCACCGCAGCCATCTCCGCGCATACCAATGCCTTCAAGATCAACGAAGATGTGGTCATCCCCCTCGACCGCCTGGCTGCGTACAGTCGCGGTATCGAGCGCATCAACATCGAGGAGTCGATCCGTAACAAGATCGCGATCGCCGATGAAGTCGCGGCCTATCTTGCGAGTGATCGCTCACTTCGCCAGCCTGAAGATAGCGCGGAGGCGAGCGATGAAAATCGCAGCATCCTGCAGGCAAAACTCGAACTGGCGCAACGCGCGGTGGATGAGGCGCGCAACCGTTGGCGCTCACTACTCGATCACCTGGACGAACCCGCAGCCCATCATCGGCCCCTGCTCCGGAATGTGGACGATGAGCAGATTCACGAAGATGACCGGGTCCTTGATCTGCTGCTGCGCCGGGACCTGGTCGTCTCCTACCGCCAGGAGGTAGCCCGGCATCTGGACGAGGCCTTTCCTGGCCAGGATGTACGCCGCCTGCGCCATGCCCTGCGCGAGATTCACTCCCGGCTGCGGGACTCACGGTTGTTCGTCGCTCTGCACATGCATGCCGGTGACGGCAACGTGCACACCAACATCCCGGTCCATTCCGACAACTACGCCATGCTCCGCCAGGCCGACCACATCGTCGACCGGATCATGGCCCTGGCCCTGAGCCTCGACGGGGCCATCTCCGGTGAACACGGTATCGGTCTGACCAAGCTGCAATATCTCTCAGGGGACAAGCTCGAGGCCTTTGCCCGCTACAAACAGGCGGTCGATCCTCAGGGCCACTTCAACCGGGGCAAACTCATTGCCGGGGCGGATCTGGCACTGGCCTACACCCCTTCTTTACGCTTGCTGGAGCAGGAGGCCCTGATCCTCGAAGAGAGTGAACTCGGCATCCTCAACGACGAGATCAAGCACTGTCTGCGTTGCGGCAAGTGCAAACCGGTGTGCATGACCCACATCCCCCGGGCCAACCTGCTCTACTCACCCCGCAATAAGATTCTCGCCACCGGGCTGATCATCGAGGCCTTCCTCTACGAGGAGCAGACCCGCCGAGGCGTCTCGTTGCAGCACTTCAACGAGATGAACGATGTGGCTGACCACTGCACGGTGTGCCACAAGTGTGAGAACCCCTGCCCGGTGAACATCGATTTCGGCGCGGTCACCACACGCATGCGCAAAATCCTGGTCGACCGGGGTAAGAAACGCGCCAGCCTCGGCGCCAAGGCCGCGATGACCTTTCTCAACATCACCCATCCCAGGGCAATCCGCTGGTTACGACGGGGCATGGCCGAGTGGGGCTTTAAAGGACTCAATCTGGGTCACGCCCTGGCGGGTCGCATCGGTCTCCTGAAACGACCGGAGCAACCGCCCCACGCCACCACCGGCCAGCCCAAACCCCAGACCCTGTTGGTAGAGATGCTGCAGGCCCCGATCCGTGTCGAGGCTCCCCGTCAGACCCTGCGGGACGCCCTCAAACTGGCTGATCCCACCTCAGTGCCGATCCTGCGCAACCCGGACAAGGTGAATGACGAGAGCGACGCGATCTTCTACTTCCCCGGCTGCGGCTCCGAGCGTCTGTACAGCGAGATCGGCCTGGCAACCCTGGCCATGCTCCACGAACTGGGGGCGGAAACCGTACTCCCCCCCGGCTACCTGTGCTGCGGCTATCCCCAGACCGCCGCGGGCCTGCATGCCCGGGGGCGTCAGATCAGCACCGAGAACCGGGTGCTGTTTCACCGCATCGCCAACACCCTCAATTACATGGATATCAAGACCGTGCTGGTCTCCTGCGGTACCTGCATGGATCAGCTGCTGCAGTACGAGTTCGGAAAGATCTTTCCCGGCTGCCGACTGCTCGATATCCATGAGTATCTGCTGGAAAAAGGCGTCCACCTGGATGGTGGACAGACCACCGAATACCTCTACCACGACCCCTGTCACACCCCGATCAAGCACTACAGCCCGATCCAGGTAGCCGCTTCGCTGACCGGTAAACCGGTGCTACTCAGCGACCGCTGCTGCGGGGAGGCAGGCACCCTGGGTACCAGTCGCCCGGATATCGCCAACCAGTTACGCTACCGCAAGTCGGAAGAGCTGACTCAGGGGATCGCGGCGATCCATGCCCGGCAGGAGAATGCTCAAGTACCGATCAAGCTGCTGACCAGCTGTCCGGCCTGCCAACAGGGCCTGAGCCGATACACAGACCAGACCGGACTGAAACCCGAATACCTGGTGCTGGAACTGGTTCGTCAACGCCAGGGGGATCAGTGGCAACAACGGTTCATCGAACGCGTCCTGCAAGACGGCATCGAACGAGTGCTTGTTTAGTGCACAGGTGGCCTTGAGCCGTAAGTGGGGGTACAAGCAGTAAACCCGGTCAAGGAGGAACAGCCAAAAACCATAGAGCGATCATGGGTAATCGATTTTGCCGGGTACGCACCATGATGGATAATACCCCCCGCTCGCCTACCCGCGGGTGCGCCCCAGACCCGATCCAGAATATCGGGTTCGTTTTAAAGTTGTGTCATCCCATCTGGTTTTGTCGCTCAGGGCGATCCCCTGAGACAAATCCGACCGTGGAACGGCATCTCACAAGGAATCTGCCCACATGAAAGACCGTTTCACCAAGGCCTGCGTCAAGCAGGATAAGGAACTACGCAGTCGCGTTCGCTTGCTCACCACCCTCCTTGGGGAGGTCCTCTGCGAACAGGTCGGCAAAGAGACCTTCACCGTAGTCGAACGGTTGCGCAAAGGTTACCTGAAACTGCAGAAACGCCAGGACCCGGATCTCAAGCAACGCCTCACCCGGCTGATCCAGACCCTTGAACCGGAGACCCTCAGCGCGGTGGTACGCGCCTTCAGCATCTATTTTGTCCTGGTCAATATCGCCGAAGAGGCCTTCATGCACACCCAGAGACGGCGTATCGCCGGCAAGGGTGGCGAGCTCTGGGAGGGTTCCTTCGACCACACCTTACGCGGATTTCGCGCCCAGGGAATCAGCCCTCAGGAACTGCAGAACATTATCGACGACGCGGCCTACATACCCGTGTTCACCGCCCATCCGACAGAAGCCAAGCGTCTGGTCATCATGAACCTGCTGCGACGCATCTTCGTCACTACTGAAATCCTCGATGCCCCCCGCCGGACCCTGGATCAGCGCCCCGATACCATTCGCTCCCTGAAGACCCAGATCCAGACCCTGTGGAAGACCGAGGAGGTGCGCGCGGTACGCCCAGAGGTGCGCAACGAAATCCGCCAGGGCCTTCACTATTTTCATCGCAGCCTGTTCGACGCCGTCCCCCAGGTATTCCGCCGGCTACACTCCGGTATCGAACGCATCTACCGGGATCACGAGGACTATCACGGTATCCAGCTGCCCCCGTTCATCCGCTTCGGCTCCTGGATCGGTGGTGACCGGGACGGCAATCCCTTCGTCACCCCGGAGGTCACCCGCCTGGCACTGGCGCTGCAGCAGCAGACCATCTTGCGGGAATATATCCGGCGGGTTGATGAACTGATCGCGGAACTGACTTTCTCGGTGCGCTTCTGCACCCCCAACTGGCCGTTCAGCGAAAACCTCAAATCCGACAATGAACAGTTTTCCCGGTTTTTCGAGGACAATCCCCTACGTTTCGTCGATGAACCCTATCGGCGCAAGCTTTATATCATCCGCGAGCGCCTGCGTCAGACCCTCGCTTCGACCGACCCGGACTCACCGACCCCCAAAGATGACCTATTCGGAACCTACCCGGATGCCCAGGGGTTTCAACGTGACCTCAAACTGATTTCCCAGTCTTTGCTGAGCCATGGAGACGGCCATGCCGCGGAGGGGCGTCTCCTGGATTTGATTCACCTCTCCGAGACCTTCTGTTTTCATCTGGTCAGCCTCGACATCCGCCAGGAATCCTCTCGCCACACCCAGGCGGTATCCGAGATTCTGGCCCTCACCGGCGAGGCCCCGGACTATCACGCCCTGGACACGTCTCAGCGTCTCGAACGGCTCGCTACCCTGATCAGCCGGGAACAGCCCCCGGCAGCCTTTGATCGAGCCGTGCTCAGCGAGGAGACCCGCCAGACCCTGGAGGTGTTCGAGCTTATCGCCGTCAGCCGGCGCGAAATCGGCCCCCGGGCCATCGGTCAATACGTCATCTCCATGACCCACCAGTCGAGTGACATTATGGAAGTCGCCTACCTGGGCAGCCTGGCGGGGCTTCTCGGAATCGATCAGGGCAACTGGTACAACCACTTAGAGATCTCTCCCCTGTTTGAAACCATCGACGACCTCAAGCGCAGTGAGACCATTCTTCGGGAGTTGTTCGAGAACCCCTGCTACCGGCAGCTTTTGGCCGCCAACGAACAGCGCCAGGAGGTGATGCTCGGCTACTCCGACTCAGCCAAGGACGGGGGCATCCTCGCCTCCGCCTGGAATCTCTACCAGACCCAGAAGCGCATCATCGCCCTGAGTGAGCAGTACAATCTGCGCTGCCGGCTGTTCCACGGGCGCGGTGGCACAGTGGGACGCGGTGGCGGCCCCACCCACCAGTCGATCCTGGCGCAACCACCGGGCACCGTGAAAGGCGCGATCAAATTCACCGAGCAGGGCGAAGTGCTCTCCTACCGTTACGGCAACTGCGAAACCGCAATCTTCGAATTGAGCATGGGGATTACCGGTCTGTTCAAGGCCAGTCAGGGCGTAGTCCGGCAGGTCGAGCCGGTAAATGACACCTTCATTGAGATTCTTGACGAAATCGCCGAACTCAGCGAACAGCAGTTTCGCCGCCTGACCGAACAAACCCCCGGCTTCCTCGATTACTTTTACGAGGCTACCCCACTCAGCGAGATCGCCCAACTGAACATCGGCTCACGTCCCTCTCACCGTTCAAAGGGCAACCGTTCCAAATCCTCGGTGCGGGCGATCGCTTGGGTATTTGGTTGGGGTCAGGCACGCCAAAGTATTCCCGGATGGTATGGTATCGGCTCCGCCCTGGAGGGTTGGCGCAACAACAAACCCGGGCGGCTCAAGCAGCTACGGCGCATGTACCAGGAGTGGCCGTTCTTTCATGTGCTGCTGAGCAATACCCAGATGGCGCTGAGCAAGTCCGATATGAACATCGCCTGGGAGTATGCCCGCCTGTGCCAGGACAAGTCTCACCGGAAAACCATCTTCAACGACATCCGCGATGAGTTCGAGCGCACCAAACGGCAGGTTCTGGAGATCACCCAGCTCGAAGCGCTGCTCGACGAGGATCCGGTACTACAGCAGTCGATCAAGCGTCGCAACGCCTACCTTGGGCCGCTGAATCACATTCAACTCGAAACCTTGAAACGTTATAGAGATCCGGAACTCAGCGATGAAGCCCGGGATCTGTGGCTGACCCCGCTGCTGCGCACCATCAACGCCATCTCGGCAGGACTGCGCAATACCGGCTGAATGCTTGGAATCAGAAGCGGCTCATGGGCAAGGATCAAACCCATGCATGAGCCGCTACCCAGAGATTGTCTTCATCCGGTAGTTAAAACCGTGAGCCAGTACCTGTAGTTTTTGCCGCTTCTGCCGATGAATCACGGCATCGACTCGATTCCCGGTACTGACGGTATGCTGTTCAAGCGAAGTGTTTCCCTGCTGCCCGCCCTTTTCATCAGCATTATCTTGAGCGCCTGCGGAGGCGGGGGCTCGAGTGACTCGGATCCGAGCGGTGACAACGCCACGGACGACACCTCCCTGGATGAGGGACAACCCTCGGATGATACCGCCCAGGATCCCGTTGACGAGGGGCAGCCGAGCGCAGATGATCCAACGGATCCGGACCAAGACACACCGCCTGCCACCGACGATACACCCACTCCGGAACCCGAGCCGGCTCCCGAGAGTCCGG
>JARRNW010000170.1:0-7376 GCA_037384565.1 Candidatus Thiodiazotropha sp. | reverse complement strand
TCTGGCGCTGTACCTCGACCAGCGGTACGCTGGCATCGATGACCCGGACCCGATCCGGATCCCGCTGCGCGATCTCCAGATAACCCTGCCGCACCTTCTCGAAAAAGCTTTTCGCCTCCCGCTCGAACCGGTCGGGTACTGAGCGTTTTCCCGCCCGCTCCAGTCCCACCTCCACCGGCAGATCCAGCAGCTGGGTCAGGTCGGGGCGCAAAGTACCCTGAACGAAGGTCTCCAGGGCCGCAATCCTTTCCCGGGGCAAGCCACGACCGGCCCCCTGATAGGCATAGCTGGCATCGGTGAAACGGTCGCACAGTACCCACTGCCCCTGACCCAGGGCCGGTAATATCTTGGCCTGAAGGTGCTCTGCCCGTGCTGCGAACATTAACAGCAGTTCGCAATCACTGCTCATTCCGGTGTGCTGATGCCCCAGTAACAGTTCGCGAATCGATTCACCCAGTTCCGTGCCCCCCGGCTCGCGTGTGAACAGCACCGATTTCCCAGCCTTTTCCAGGATATCGCGGATGTAGGAGAGATTACTGCTCTTGCCGGCTCCTTCACCGCCTTCGACGGTGATGAATCGTCCTTTTAAGGATGAACTCTGCTTTGCTTGCGTGGATGGCATAATCAATATTCAGTGTTTCAGCTGGTATTTCCTGACCGCTCGGTTGTGCGCTTCCAGAGTATCGGAAAAGACATGACCGCCATTGCCGGTGGCCACGAAATACAGTGCATTGCCCTGTTCGGGATGCATCACGGCTTCAATTGCCGCACCGCTCGGCATGGCAATCGGCGTCGGGGGCAGCCCTTTTCTCACATAGGTGTTGTAAGGGGTATCCTGTCGCAGGTCCCGTTTGCGGATATTGCCTTTGTAGGCGTCCCCCATACCATAGATGACCGTCGGATCGGTTTGCAGCAACATGCCCTTTTGCAAGCGACGCACAAATACACCCGCGATCTTTCCCCGCTCTTTAGGCAGACCGGTCTCCCGTTCCACGATCGATGCAAGGATCAACGCTTCGTAGGGTGTTTCCAGTGGTAATCCCTCGTCCCTGCCTGCCCAGGCATGCTGCAGGACAGCCTGCATCCGCTGGTAAGCCCGCAACAGAAACTCCTTGTCGGTAGTGCCTTTGGGAAAATGATAGGTATCCGGATAGAACAGTCCTTCCGGATGGGTCTCCTGCAACCCGAGCTGTTGCATGATAGATGCCGGCTCTGTGCCATTCAGGGTATGCTGCAGTTCTGGATTGGCTTTCACTGACTGTATCATCTGCTTGAAGGTCCAACCTTCGATTAGGGTCAACGCATGCTGCACCACCCGGGCCGAAGTAAAAGTCTCCAACAGCTCGGGAGGTGTTATACCCTTGGACAGGTGATACTCACCGGCCATGAGACGACTGGCCTGGCCTCTCCAGCGTACCAGGATTTCAAACAGAATAGGTCTCTGAAGAATACCCATAGCCTTGAGATCCTTGGACAACCCGCGCACGCTGGTACCGGGAACGAGGACATAGTCAATCCCCTCATCCGGCAACAGCAGCGGACTGTTGATGAAATCGTCATACTCCATCCAGCCCCAGGCGAGCAGCAGACTGAAGACAAAGACCGAAATACCGATGAGTCGATTCATGGTGTTGAATTCTACTGAAAAAGCCCTTCAGTGATGAGCCCGTGTGCCAACGGTATGCCGACCAGACGCTGCAGATTGAATTCAACCCCCGCCACCCGGGACACCGGGCAGATACCCCAGAGTGCATTGGTGAGAAACATACCCTCGGCCTGTTCAAGGTCCTCCGGCCGCAACGACGTCTCAGTGATACTCAGTCCCATTGCCGGCGCCGATGCCATGACCCGTTCCCTCATCACCCCAGCCACGCCACACTGGCTCAGGTCTGGGGTCAACAGGGTCTTGCCCCTGAGGAGAAACAGGTTGGATTGAGTCCCCGAGATCAGATCGCCGTGAGCGTCACACATCAGGCCCTCAGCAACCTCGGGATCGTTCCATTCACTCCGCGCCAATACCTGTTCCAACCGATTTAGATGTTTGATACCCGCCAGTCGGGGCTGACGCGCCAGACGGGTCTCACACAGGCGAACCCGGATGCCCTGCCGATACAAGGATTCCGGATAGTCCGGCCATGGGTGCTGACTGAGAATACGACGGGGATGAGGATCTGAAGGTGGCCGGTAACCGCGCCCACCGCTTCCCCGGGTTAGGATGATCTTCAATACCCCCTGCTCGATACCGGCACAGAGCTCCAGGGCCTCCCGCTCGAGCAGTGACTTGTCGACCCGGGGATAACCCAGCCGCTCCTCA
The DNA here is from genome assembly GCA_037384565.1 of Candidatus Thiodiazotropha sp. Lineage (GTDB taxonomy): Bacteria > Pseudomonadota > Gammaproteobacteria > Chromatiales > Chromatiaceae > Thiodiazotropha. The sequence continues at coordinate 5,062 of JARRNW010000170.1, read as the reverse complement.
CCCCGTTGTAGACGTGCCATGTGACGTGGCCACAGAGGCATCTGGCCCTTGAGAATAGCGATGGTTTCGAACAGACCATCACCGTATTGAAGGCCTCGATCCGAAACCGAAATCTGATCAGAGGTCAGTCCGTCGATCAACAAGACGCAAAGTTCAGTCGATACGACGGAAAGCCAGGGTACCGTTGGTGCCGCCGAATCCGAAAGAGTTGGAGATGACCAGATCCAGTTTCTTTTCACGGGCCGTGTTCGGCACATAATCCAGATCGCAATCCGGATCCTGGTTTTCGAGATTAATCGTGGGAGGTATCACCTGATGGTGTAGTGCCAGGATGGTGAATACCGCTTCAGCGCCTCCCGCAGCGCCCAGCATGTGCCCTGTCATGGATTTCGTGGAACTGACACAAAGCTTGAACGCATGATCTCCAAATGCCCGTTTGACCGCTCGAGTCTCCGCCAGGTCACCAGCAGGGGTCGAGGTGCCATGGGCGTTGATGTAGTCAACCTGATCCAGGTTAAGACCGGCATCCTTGAGAGCCAGCGCCATGCACGCGGCCGCGCCGGAGCCATCCGTGGAAGGGGCCGTCATGTGATAGGCATCCGAATTCATGCCCATACCGACCAGTTCGGCATAGATCCGGGCGCCACGTTTTTTAGCCTGCTCATACTCTTCCAGCACCACCACACCGGCCCCGTCACTGAGTACGAACCCGTCACGATCCCGATCCCAGGGTCGACTCGCGCCTTGGGGATCATCATTACGACGCGACAAGGCCCTGGCGGCGGCGAAACCGCCCAAGCCAACCGGAGAGGTGGCCATCTCCGCACCTCCCGCGATCATCGCATCGGTCCGCCCGTAGCGAATCATCATCGCCGCTTCAGCGATGCTGTGGGCACCACTACTACAGGCCGAGACGATGGAGTAATTCGGCCCTTTCAGACCACACATGATCGAGAGATTCCCCGAGACCATGTTGATGATGCTGGAGGGAACGAAGAAGGGCGATATCTTGCGCGGCCCGCCGTCAAGATAGGCCTGATAACTGTTCTCGATGCCTGTGATACCACCGATTCCCGAGCCAATCAGCACGCCGATCCGTTCGGCGTTGGCTTCCGTGACCTCGAGCCCGGAATCCTTGATTGCCTGCAGACCGGCAACCACGCCGTAATGGATAAACTTATCCATCTTTTTAGCTTCTTTCTTCGGGATATAGTCCGTGGCCTCAAAATCGTAGATCGGTCCACCGAACCGGGTCGGAAAGGCTGTGACATCAAAGTGGGTAATCGGCTGGATACCACTCTTTCCGGCAAGAATATTGTCCCATGCGGTCGCAACATCCAAACCCACTGGCGCCACGATACCGAGTCCAGTAACGACAACCCTTCTTGGAGCCATGTACGACTACCCCCGAAAATCAATACGCGTGCTGAAAATACAAAAGGCCGCGCTCCCGATCACGCGGAGCAACACGGCCTGCAGAAAACTCAAACCAGACGATCAACTGTGTGCGTTGATATAATCGACCGCCAGTTGAACCGTAGTAATTTTTTCAGCCTCTTCATCGGGGATTTCGGTTTCAAACTCCTCCTCAAGAGCCATCACCAGCTCTACAGTGTCGAGAGAGTCAGCGCCAAGATCATCGACGAAAGAGGCCTCAAGGGTCACTTCCTCGTCTTTAACGCCCAGTTGTTCTACGACAATTTTACGAACTCGTTCTACGACATCGCTCATTTTATTAATTTCCTCTGGATTATCCGACGACCTCGAATAGGGCCGATGCGGTATTGTAGTAACAAAAAAGTCTTGAGAAAAGCGTAATCCATCGATACGCACAACACGACCCAATCAACTACTTCTCTTTTAATTTCATTACGTTATGACGAATAATTAATTCAATCTATGGCTTTTGGAGCTCATCTCACCGAATCAACCCATGTACATTCCGCCGTTCACGTGCAATGTCTCACCGGTAATGTATCGCCCCGATTCCGAGGCCAAAAACAGCACAGCCCGGGCAACATCCTCCGGTTGCCCCATCTTTTGCAGCGGAATATTCTCTTCGAGACTTTTACGTTGCGCCTCGGGTAATTGATGGGTCATGTCGGTCTCGATGAAGCCCGGTGCCACAGCATTCACCGTGATGCCCCGTGAGCCGACCTCCCGGGCCAGGGAGCGAGTAAATCCCTCAATACCTGCCTTCGAGGCGGCATAGTTTGTCTGTCCCGCATTCCCCATGGAAGCCACCACGGACGAAATGCTGATGATACGACCCTTACGCGCCTTCATCATCCCGCGTAGTACACTTTTACTGAGGCGATACACAGAACTCAGATTGGTGTGGATAACCCGCTCCCACTCCTCGTCCTTCATGCGCATCAAGAGATTGTCCTGGGTAATACCCGCATTGTTGACCAGAATCGTCGGCACGCCATGGGTCTCTGAAATCTGCGCGATGCAGGCATCCACCGATGCCGGGTCCGTGACATTCAGAACCATCCCGGTACCCTGGCGTTCCGCCGCTTGAAAACGACCGGTGATCGCAGAGGCACCGGATTCCGAGGTCGCTGTTCCAATCACGATCGCACCGGCGTCGGCCAGAGTATCCGCAATAGCGGCACCGATACCACGACTGGCACCGGTAATCAGTGCGATTTCGTTTTCCAGTTTCATTTCAATGCCTCCAGCGCCTGGGTCAGGCTCTTTGTGTCATAAACCGCAATTCCACTCAGGCCACGATCAATGCGCTTTGTCAGCCCGGCCAGCACCTTGCCCGGCCCGGCTTCCAAGAGTGTGGTAGATCCTGCAGCCGCCATTTTCCGTACCGTTTCCACCCAACGGACCGGACTGTACAGTTGGGCCGAAAGTAATGCTCGGATAGTATCCACATCCTCTGTTTCAGACACATTGACATTATGTATCACCGGGATCCTTGGGCTTTGGATCTCGATATCAGCCAGCCGTTCAGACAAGCGATCCGCCGCCGGCTTCATTAAGGCGCAATGGGAAGGTACGCTCACCGGTAAAGGCAACGCCCGTTTGGCACCCGCCGCCTTGGCCAGTTCACAGGCGCGTTCCACCGCCCCCTTGTCACCCGCGATCACCACTTGACCGGGGGAATTGAAATTGACGGCCTCGACCACCTCACTGGCAGCCGCTGATTGACAGACATCCCGGACCGCATCGTCTTCCAATCCAAGAATCGCTGCCATACTACCACTGCCCTCCGGCACGGCGCTCTGCATGAATTTACCCCGTTCTGCAACCAGTCTTACGGCGGCTTCGAATTCCAGGGACCCGGCGCAGACCAGAGCCGTGTATTCACCCAGACTATGGCCTGCCAGCCAGGCGGGAGAGGGCCCCTGTTGCTGTTGCCAGACACGCCACACAGCCACACCGGCCGTGAGCATCGCAGGCTGGGTGTTTTCGGTTTTGTTCAACTGCTCGTCAGGCCCCTTCTGCACCAGCGACCAAAGGTCATAACCCAGAGCGTCGGATGCGGCTTCATAGGTTTGTTTCACGACAGGATAGGACGCCGCCAGATCACTCGACATACCGATCGACTGGGAACCCTGCCCTGGGAATACCATACTGTAGATGCTGTCACTCATGCTCGATTGTCTTGTTACTTAGAATTTCGCCAACACGGAACCCCAGGTAAAACCTCCGCCAAAGGCTTCCATGAGTATGGTTTCACCCCGTTTGATACGCCCGTCCCGAACCGCCACATCCAGCGCCAGGGGTACGGAAGCCGCTGAGGTATTGCCATGATCATGGACGGTGACCACCACCCGTTCCATCGGTGTGTGTAACTTCTTCGCGGTCGCTTTGATGATCCGGATGTTTGCCTGATGGGGAATCAGCCAATCCACATCCGATTTTTTCATGTTATTGGCAGCCAGGGTCTCGTCCACGATACGCCCCAAGGTGGTGACCGCCATCTTGAAAACCTCATTGCCGCGCATCTCCACGTAGGCCTTGCCTTCCTGGAGGAGATCATAGCCACGGGAGATACCCGTCGGCACCCGCAACAGGCTTTCGTAGGCTCCGTCCGCATGCAGATGCGTGGATATGACACCCGGTTCCTCACTGGCCTCGAGTACAACGGCGCCGGCGCCGTCACCAAACAGCACGCAGGTGTTGCGGTCACTCCAATCCAGAATCCGCGAGAAGGTCTCCGCGCCCACCACCAGGGCCTTGCGGGCAGAACCGGTACGGATGAATTTATCCGCCACTCCCAGTGCATAGATAAAACCGGTACATACAGCCTGCACATCAAAGGCGGCAGTACCTTGAATGCCCAGCCGAGCCTGCAGGAGACACGCGGTGCTCGGAAACACCTGGTCAGCCGTGGTGGTGGCCACGACGATGAGATCGATCTCCTGAGGATCCAAACCGGCCATCTCAATGGCCTTGCGGGCTGCCTTCTCCGCCAGGTCGCAGGTGTATTCACCTTCCGCCGCCACATGACGCTTGCGAATGCCGGTTCGTTCCACGATCCACTGATCCGTGGTATCGACCATCTTTTCCAAATCAGAGTTAGTGAGTATCTTCTCTGGCAGATACCCCCCCGTGCCGGTGATTCGCGAATAGATCACGCAGTCTCCCTTTTATCCAAATGGGCCTTGACCTGCTCTTCTATTCGACGCGGCACGTCACTTGCGATCTCTTTACGGGCGATACTGATGGCATTAGCGAAAGCCAGCTTGTCCGCACCACCATGACTCTTGATCACGATGCCCCGCAAGCCGATCAGGCTGGCACCGTTGTAGCGTCTGTGGTCGATGCGTTTTCCCAGAGCCCGTAAGACCGGCAAGGCAATCAGACCGGCAAGCTGGGTCAGAATATTCTTTTTAAACTCGAGTTTCATGAACTGCTGGATCATCTTGCCGACTCCCTCACTACTCTTGAGCGCGATGTTGCCAACGAAACCATCAGATACGATCACATCCGTGCCACCCTGGAAGATATTGTCGCCTTCCACGTAGCCGACGTAGTTGAGCGAGCTGTTGAGCAGCAATTCATGAGCCTCTTTCACCTGCTCGTTGCCTTTGATCTCCTCCTG